>JANXYE010000067.1 GCA_025350285.1 Chloroflexota bacterium | reverse complement strand
AAAACGACCGCAGGACCCTGTGCAGGTTGTCGCCCGTGTACACCTCCGGGAGCACCGAACCGCTGCCCATCAGATAGGCCAGGTCCGAGGGAACGGGGCCCCTGAACAGGAGCTGGAAGTCGATACACAGCCAACCATCCGGGTACGCGGCGCTCGAGTCGCAGAAGAAGATATTGTCACCGCGCAGGTCGCCGTGTGCGAGCGTGCAGGTGGCGCCCCGTGCCGGGTGGGCGCGCTCGAAAAACGCGTCTATCTTCTTCGTGAACATTTCGCCGATGCCGGCCCCACCGAGGTAGGCGTCCCATGTGGGCGCGCCGACAACGGTCGAGCCCTCGATCGTCGTGAACTTGTCGAACAGTTTGGCTCCCCCGGGCATCACCGCCTTGTACAGCGCGAGGTTCGCGTCCGATGCCCAGAAATCGACAGCCAGATCCGCGAGCTGTTCGGCCTTCTCGCCTTCGTGGCAGCCCTCCCATGCTACGGCCACATCCACCAACTTCGGCACCATCTTCATCAGCTCGTCCATGGTCAGCTCGCGCTCGTGGACCTTGTGCTCGGCGAAGCTGTCGGCGTCTTCCATGACCAACGCCCAGCGATCATTAGGCTCGTCGAACGCGGCCAGCAAGGCCCTTGGGCGCGGATAGAAGCGTTCAGATGGAAAGAGGTACGCCTTGATATCCTTGATGAACATGGCCTTGATGGCGTCCTTCGGCATCAACTCAAGGGATGGCCACGCTTTCACGACGAAGGAGTCCGGGGCGCCGGTTGGCTCCCTGTAGGTGCACTTGACCTTCTTGATCTCCGAGAAGTAGCCGGCCGTCATGCCAACGCCCTTCTCCTCCTGGGAGACGACCTCGTTCGTCGCGGTGATCACGCCGCTACGGCGCAGCACCCTGGTCATGAAGGCCGCATCGACATCGTCGAGGCCCTTCGGGAGTTCGAATTCAGGGAATGCGTCGGTCATAATTGGACTCCGTTGCTTCAGCGGACTCCAGTCCATCGTCGGCGAGAGAGGACAATACACCTCCGGACGCTAGTGGCAGGTGGATCGCTTCCGCTGCCCGGCATGCAAGCCGGGTGGGCGCCGCCGCGCGAGGCGCTTACGCCTAGCCGCCGTACTTGACACCGCATTCATCGAGCGTCAGGAGCTTGGTCTCCCGCTTCAAAGCCGCGTTCGTGATTTCGCCGACCATGCAGACGTGGTCGCCCATGGCGACTTCACCGACGATGTGGCCCTCGACCCACGCTGCCGCCGCGGCGATAACCGGGGCGCCGGTTTCGTGCGTTTCGAAGTGATGGCCGTTGACCATCTGTCCCTCGACCCTCGTCGGCTTGAAGAAGGCGAAGGCCATGTCTTTCTGGCCAGTCTCCAGGAACGAAAGCGCGAACGTGCCGCTCGCCTTAAGCACGGAGTACAAGCCGCTCTCCTGCTTCACGCCCATCGCCACGAGCGGCGGCTTGAACGACGTTTGCGTGACCCAGTTGATCGTGCCGGCGGCGTACTCCGTGCCGTGTTTTGCTCCCAGCACGTAAAGCCCGTACGGGATCATGAGCAGAGCGGATTTCTTCGCGGCTTCGGTCTGTTCGTCCATGGGGTAGCCCTCCGGTCGTGTGGATATGGGGCCGGAGTATACGCCGGCCGGCGCTGGGTGGGGCCCCGGACACTTCCAAGCATCAAGGCCGCACCGGTGAGGCCAGAACGGTTGCGCCACGGAACACTGGACCGCTCGTTATCACTCGCGGCTATGAGGGTTTGTGGGTGCGGTGAGGTCTACCCCAGAAAAGCGCGGATCTCGGCTACGTACTCGGGCGTCTTTTCCAGCGGCACCATGTGGCCCGCGCCCTTGATCGTGTGCAGCTGCGATTTCGCGATTTTCGACTGGAAGACGGGGCCGTAAGCGGGCGGCGTGAGCTTGTCCAGGTCGCCCCAGAGGATGAGCGTCTCGGCCTTTATCCGGTGGAGACGCTTCTTCAGGCCCTTATCCGGGATGGGCCAAATGAACTTTCCGGTCGCGCTGAAGTTAGCCAGCTGCAGGTACATCATCTGGGCCAGCTGTTCTTCATCGGCCGGCGGCGTCATCATGCCGGCGAGCGCGGGGTTCGACAGGTCGCCGAAGATCAGTTCCGGCAGTTCGTTGGGCAGCACGGCGAAGAAATCCGCGACCGGTGTCTCAGCAATCCAGAGGCCAACCGGGCTCACCAGCACGAGCTTCTTGACCATATCCGGACGGGCGGCGGCGAATTCCGCGGCGAACATCCCGCCGATCGAATGGCCGGCCACATGCATCGAGGAGAGGCCGAGCGCTTCGCACAGGTCCTGAAGGAAGAAGACCAGGTCGTGGATGTCGTCGATCAGCTCAAGGCCGTCCGTGTCGTCCCAGCCGGGGAGGACCGGTGCGATGACGTCGTACGATTCGGCCAGGGCCGTCAGGTCAGGCGTGAAGCCGAGGCCCATACCGCCGGCCCCGTGCAGAAAGAGGAGCGGTTCGCCTTTGCCGGCGCGATACACGGGCGGGTTGAATCGGCCGCCTGCAACGGCGATGGTCTTCGGCTCGACGGTCATGGCCTACCTCGGGGAGACGCGCGAAGGGCGTCTGGGTTTGGTGGGCCAATCCTAACGTGTGGGTTGCTTGCGCGCTTCGGAAGCTCAAGCGCCATGCCGCCAGCAGGGCAAGGGGCCAAGCCGACGAAATTGTTAAACGATCCTTGCCGTCTTGGCCCCTTGGCGGCTGAACGCAAGACAGCCTACAAATCTGGTTTTGGCTCGGGCGTCAGGTGCAGGCTTGGCGGGCGCGGCGCGGGGGCGCGTTCGAACCGGCCGGCGAGCGCGAACATCGCGACAATCGCGCAAACCACCGCGCCGCTGATCACGAGGATCGCGCGCTCGCCGATCTGGTCCGCGAGCAAGCCCACGGGAAAGGCGAAGATGCTCGACGCCGCGAACGCGAGGAACGTCAGCGACATCACGCGCCCGAAGTAGGCCGGGTCCGTCAGGTGCGAGACGATGGCGCCGTTCAGCGTCTGAAAACCGCCCCCGCCCGCGCCAACGAAGAACATGACGCCCGCCAGCCACCAATACCCGGGCGCGAGGCCCGAGCCGACAAGTGCCGCGCCGAAGAGAAAGCACATGAACGTATAGATCGCCTGGGCGTGCTTCGAATCGGCCAACGAGGCGACGCCAAGGCTCGCGATCAGCCCGCCGATCGCGTTGAAGATAAGCAGGAACGTGATTTGTGAGGCTTTTCGCCCCATTTCGTGCTCCACCAGGCCGGGCAGCACGGTGGTGTAGCTGAAGCCAACCATGATCACGAGGATGTACGAGGGGATGAGCGTGCGGATCCGCGGCGTCTTTCGGACGTAGACCAGACCGGTCCAAATCTCGCCGGCAATGCTCCGGGAGCTGGCCGTCGCGGCCGGTTTGGTGGCCGGGAGTTTGTACGTGCAGACCATCGCCGCCACGTAAAACGCGCCCATCAGGGCGTAGGCGCCGGCCGCGCCGATGGGGTCGATCCCGAGGGTCGCGGCGGCGAGCAGCGGCCCCGCGATGCGCGAGGCGTTGAGCGCCACCTGGCTTAACGCGATAGCGTTGCCACGGCGCATTGGGCCAACAAGTTCGACCATCAACCCCTGCCGGGCAGGCCCAAGAAACGAGAACGCCGCGCCTATCAGGAACGAGCCGGCGAACAGGAACCCGATGGTGATGCGGTCGGTGATGACCAGCAGGGCGAGCGCGAAGAAGCAGACCGTGATGACGATCTGGCAGGCAAGGATGACCATCCGCTTCGAAAGGCGGTCGGCCAGCGCGCCGCCGAGCGGATTCAGGAGGAGTTGCGCGACGCCCTGGGCGAGCACGACCAGGCCAACCGCTTCGTTGTTCCCTTTGATGTCGAAGGCGACGATGCCCTGCACAACGGTCGACATAAAAAAGGCGATGAAGGCGAGGAACGTGCCGGTCCAGAGCACCCGAAAGAGACGGCTTTCGAACGCCGCGAAGGTGTCGCCGAGGTAGCTCGCCACGATCGGAGCTTACGCGGCCTACCGGGTCACGTCATTGGTCACGTCATATGGACGAAACAGGGTGGGATTCTCAGCCGCTCAGCCGCCAAGGCCGCCAAGATTGGCTACAAAGACTTGGCCCCGCGGCTTCTTGGCGGCTGATCCGCTGATCCGCACCGCGGTTAGCGGAAGGCGGACGCCATCTTCGTGCGCAGTTGCGGCGTCCAAACGGCGCTGGACGGCCCGGCGACAAACACCGCCGCCGTCAATACGATCGCCGCCGCCCAATCGAGCCACCAGAAGCTCGTGAACGCGATCGGCACGCCCGGCGCCAGGACGGCAATGCCCGTGCTGACGGCCGCGGCGGTGGCAAAGAAGGCTCGTGAGGAGCTGTTCGTGCGCGAACGAAAGCCAACTTCCGTCGAATGGGGCGAGACGACGAATCGCGAGAGCACGGGCCCGGCGAGGACGCCGATGGCCCCCGTGGCGATTGGCAAGGCGAGCAGTCCGGGCGCGGCGTGGGCCGGGATCGTGCCCCCAAGCAAGAGGATCAGGCCACCGCCGTACACGAACAGCGCGGTGTGGCAGAGCGTGAACAGCTGGCGGGCGCGCGTCCATTCGCCCAGCGTGCGCCCGCTGCCGAGCCACAGCTGGTACGCCTTGCTGTCCGCCCCATAGAGGTTGTAGAAGTTCGTGACGGGGCCGATGAACCCACTGAGCAGCACGAGTCCGACGCCCGTCCCGGTCGGGAGAATCGTCCCGAGCCCGCCGAGCAGCACGAGCATCAACGCCGTGTAGCGAAACGACGACTGGCGCGTGGCCTGCACAAGCATCATGCGAAGCATCACCAGTTCCGGCCGTCCGCCGCCGAAGCGCACGCCCCGGCCGCTCCCCCTTCGACGACGGCCTAGCGGGTTCGGGAGATGGAATGTGATGCGCAGTGGCCGCCAGGTGCGCATCCAGAGCGCGAGCGCGAGCGTCCCGGCCGTCGCCGCCAGGGTCAGCAGCGGTCCGGCGGCGGAGTTCACGAAGTTGAGCAGCGGCCAGTCGAATGTCCCGTTGCCGCCGAGCGTGGCGCCCTGGGCGGTGATGGCCACCCAGGCTACCCCTACGGGGCCGACGGCGAGGGCCATCCGCGTAAAGGCCGCGGTGGTGCCGCTGGCCGCTTCGAGTGCCCAGCCCTGGAAGGCCCAGACCGCGTGCCTCGCGGCCACCGCGAGCACGGGCAGGAGGGCCACGCAGACCCAGCCGCCCGCGTTCAGCCAGTGCTCGCCGGCAACAAGCATCCCCACCCACGAGGCCCATCCGTAAGCGAAAATGAAGGCCGTGCCCGGCGTGAGCGTGTCTTCAGCCAGGCGAAGCAACGCCGACCGCCGCCGCGAAATTGGCAGGTAGCCCCGTAGTTCGCCGATCGGATGTGCGCCGGGGCGGTCGCCCATCTGGATGAAGAGCAGGAAGCCGGCGGCCGTGATGGGTGCGAACAGGAAGAGCGTCGCGGCCTTGTCGCGGTCGAGGTGGGCGTCGCCGGAGATGCCCCAGCCGCCGATGAACGCCCCGAAC
>JANXYE010000144.1 GCA_025350285.1 Chloroflexota bacterium | reverse complement strand
GACAGCACTGAGTACGGGCAATACCCCGGCTTCTTCACGACGCTATGCTTACCGCACCTCAGCTGACGAACTTATTTCGCTGTCAAACTGATCTATCCAGACACACTTTATGGCACGAATTTCAGACTACTCGCTTCCGCCAGCTATTCCGCAGTTTACGGCAACAACATCGTGGTCGATTGCGGGGATGGCTGGAGCAGCCTCTACGCGCACCTCAGCCAGATGCGTGTCAGGCAGGGCGATGTCGTTACGATTGAAATGGCCCTCGGACTGACTGGCTCCACCGGGTATTCCACGGGCGAACACCTGCACTTCGAGATCCGGTACTACGGCACGCCCGTGAACCCGGAACACTACCTCGACTTCCACATCCCTGTGGGGGCGCCGCTCTCAAGCGGCCCGATCGTTTTCGCGCGCGGTGGAGCAGCGGGCACGTCCGAGGCAGCGTCGCCTTCGGTCACGCCGGCGGAGGGGCCGCCGCCGACCGTCACGAACACGCCGACCAGGACGGCGACGCCAACCAATACCCCAACGCTCACGCCGACGCCGACGTGGACGCCTACACCGCGCCCGCCAGCGGCCACACCGACGCGCACGCCTCGCCCCCTGATCAAGTAAAGGCGCGAGCTACAGTCCCAGGCCCACCGTGTGCGAGGTGTCGTTCAGGCCGAACAGCGTCAGCCGGTTGCTCTTCGAAAAGTGGAGGCGCGTGAGCGAGGTATTGTCGAAGGCGAACGACCAGGTAGCTTCGTGAGGTAATCCGAGCAGTTCGGCCATGAGGGCCATCATCGCGTTCCCGTGCGATACGACCATGACGGCCGAGCCGCGGTGTCTGGCGACAATGTCTCGCACTGCTTCCGAGGTCCGCGCCCGCAGCTCGGTGACGGTCTCACCGCCGGGCGCCGGCGCCCGGCACTGGAAGAAGTCGCGCATCAGGTCGCGATGGCTCTCTTCGAGCTGCTTTCCCGGGAGGGCCTCCCAATCGCCGTAGAACATCTCCCGCAGCCTTGGCTCGAGCGTGAGGGGCACGTCCCGGCCGTCGAGCGCGTGGCGGGCGGTATCCGCCGCACGGGAAAGGTCGCTCGCGTAGGCGGCGGCGAACTCGACCCCGGCGAGGCGGTGCCCGGCGGCCTTCGCCTGGGCTATTCCAAGGGGCGTTAGGGCCGTCTCCGAATGCCCGCAAAACAGTTGATCCAGGTTCGCGTGCGTTTCGCCGTGCCGGATAAGGTATACGTCGGTAGTCGCCATCCCCGGATTCTAGCGGCCGGGACACCAACGAACCGCCCGGTGGGAGTAGCGCCCTCACCCCCGCCCGCTCTCCCTGCGGCCGAGGCGCGGCGCTGGCCTAACGGAGCCAACTCGCGACCCCCGCGGATCCGCGCTTCGCGCCCAAATCAGGCGGGCCGCCCCCGTCCGCCCTGGCCGCCACGCCACCGGTTAGCCGCCGAGCGCGTTTCGTAGCGGCGGCGCGAGATCGCCACGCTCCGCCACCTCAATGCGGCTCAGGCCGAGCCAGGTAGCCATTGAGCGCAGTTCTTCCGCGAGCGCTGGAGCGACATGCGTGGCCTTCGCACCGGCCTCCAGATACGCCGCGCGGACGGCGAGCGTCCCCGTTGTGCGTTCCGCCTTCAGGTCCACACGCGCGGCGATCGTCTCGCCCAGCAGGAACGGCAGCACATAGTACCCGAACCTCCGCTTCGGCCCGGGCGTGTAGATTTCGATGCGGTAGTGGAAATCGAACAGCCGCTCCGCCCGGTCCCGTGTCCAGACCAGCGAATCGAACGGCGTAAGCAAGGCACGCGCCCTGACCCGCGCGGGAATCGCGGCCTCGCGGTAGAGAAACGCCTGTTCCCCCCAGCCTTCGACCGTTACCGGGAGCAGTTCGCCCGAATCCATAAGCTCGGCGACGCGGGGCCGGGCCTCCTGCTGGCGGAGACGGTAGTAGTCGGCCAGGTCGGAAAGCGTGGCGATCCCGCTTGCCTGGGCCGCGCGGCGGAGCATCTCGCGGTCGGCGTCCTCCTTCGAAAGCGCTGCTTGAGCGAAGGCGTGGGCTGGGAGGGCGCGCGCGGTCAGGTCGTACACGCGCGAGAAGTTGCGGCGCGCGCGGGTGGTCAGAGTCCCCCGCCCGAAGTGCACCTCGAGCGCGGTCTTTCCTTTACCGTATCCCCACCACGGCCCGGTGCGGGCGCCGCCGTCCCCCAGCTCGCCAGCCGAAAGCGGGCCGCGAGCCTCCACTTCGGCAAGGATGGCGTCGAGGTATCCGGGATGCTCTGTTTGGAGCGCCTCCGCCCCATGGCCGCTCCACCCGGCCATGCGGTGGCGAAAGAGCGCAAACTGCTCCATAGGCACGATACAGGCCGCGTGGGCCCAGTATTCGAACACTTCGCCGGACGTGTAGGCGGCGCTATCGAGGAGTGCCGGGTCGTACGGCCCGAGGCGGGAGAAGAACGGCAGGTAATGCGATCGTGCCAGTACGTTCACGGAGTCGATCTGGACAAGGTGCACGCGGTTGAGCACGTCTCGCAGGTGGCGCATGCTCACCCGCCCGCGCGGCCGAGCCTGGGCGAACCCCTGCGCCGCAACGGCGATGCGCCGCGCTTCTCTGATCGAAAGTGTCTCCATCGGCCGGGGAGTATCGCACACCACGCCGCGAAGCTCCGGCACGTTGGCACTCCGGCACAACCGCGCCCGGACATCGCCCCCCGGTACAGGCAGCTTGACCGGGGTCACGTTTTACGAACGTTTTACGAGCCAGTGACACTCCGGTGGCCAGCGCGTGGTTCAGAGCGATGCGCGAAGTCCTCCCCCGGTGGTACGGTAGTCGGACCGAATCAGCGGCCCGTGGGTCGCCGGAGGTTTTCGTGAAGCGTTCTTTGAGGTCGAAGTATCTCGCCGTCGTCGTCTCGACGCTCGGCGTGGCCGCCATCCTGGGCGGATCCCTTGGTGTCGTTATGGCCAGCGTCCGCCGCGAGCCGCTCAGCGCCGGGTTCAACCTCGCTGGTGGCCCGCTCAATGCCGACACCACGCCAGACCAGTATGTCGCTTGCCTGCCGGCGGGTTCGTGGAGCGCCGTCTACATCTGGGACAGCCAGGCGAAGACGTGGCAGCACTTTTTCAACCCGGCTGGAGTGCCTGCTTACGTGAACGCCCCGTCCGTCGGGGGCATCGCCTCCGTGCCACGCTTCTCGGGCGTGGTGCTGATCATGACGCAGGCGGTGGCCGCCCCGCACCTCAAGGATTCGAACGCCGAAGCCTGTTAAGCACCCCGACTTCCGTATTCGCCCCCAGAGGGCCGCGCAAGCGGCCCTCTTTCGTGTCCGGAGCTTAGCGATCGAGGTGCGCCGGGCTTTCTTTGGGGCGGGAGCGCCGCTCCGTGTCCGTCGCGGTACTGAACTGCTCCCGAGGCCGGCTGGCCATGGTTGCCGCGCCGCCAGGAGTTTGAGCGCCGGCGCGGCTTCCCCGGGACGTTCGCTACACGGGAGACACGGCGGCCAGGGGCATAGATCGCCTTCATCAGTACCGCGACGGAGACGGAGCGGCGGCCCTGGCGCCCCGAGCTCAAGCGCCGGCGACGTCCTCCCGACGCGTTCCGGCGGCCTTCGCTACACTGAACCCATCTCGCCCGGGAGCCTCCATGGCCGTCATCGTCACGCTGAAACAGGAACACCTCGACGCGATGATCGCGCACGCCCTGGCCGATGCGCCGGTCGAGTGCTGTGGCGTCCTCGCGGCGGCCGGCGGCGTGGTGGCGGCCACGTATCCTATGCGCAACACGGAAAACAGCCCGTACCGCTTCAATATTCATCCGCTCGAGTTCAAGCGGCTCTCCGATGGCATCGAAGAGGAAGGCCGGGAGGTCGCCGGTTTCTACCACAGCCACACCGGCAGCGAAGCGCGCCCCAGCCCGACGGATATCCGCGCTATGGGTCCGTTCTTCGGCCCTCCGGTGGTCCACTTCGTCATCGGTGTGGCCGACCGCGAGCATCCGCACGCGCGAGTTTTCTACATTGAGGGCCCGGCCGCGAACGAGCATGAGTACGACGTCGTTGGCTGACCAATCTTGTGCCGACGTCCTCTGCGTGCGTGGTCGGGAGTTCGCCTGGGGCACGCGCACCTTTCTGATGGGCATCATCAACGTGACCCCGGATTCGTTCAGCGGCGACGGGTTGGGTGGCGACCCCGCCGCCGCCGCCGCTCTCGCTCGCCAGATGGAGACCGAAGGCGCTGACATGCTCGATATCGGCGCCGAATCGAGTCGCCCCGGCGCCGCCGAAATGGACCCCGCGGCCGAACTCGAACTGCTGCTCCCATCGCTCCGGGCGGTGCGCGCCGCGACAAGCCTGCCCCTCTCCGTTGACACGTATCACGCGTCCGTCGCGGAAGCCGCCCTTCGTGCAGGCGCGGACATCATCAACGACATCCACGGCCTCCGCCGCGACCCATTGATGGCTCACGTGGCCGCGCGGCTTGGAGCGCCGGTCGTGGCGATGCACAACCAGCGCGGGCGGCCGTTCTCGGACGTCGTCGCGGACGTGCGCGCGGGCTTCGAGGCGACCATCGCCATCGCCCGCGAGGCGGGCATCTCAGACGGCCACCTTATCCTCGACCCCGGTTTCGGATTCGGCTGGACGCCCGAACAGAACCTGGAAGTGGTCCGCCGCCTGCGCGAACTGCGTCTTGGGCGCTACCCGCTGCTGCTCGGCCCGTCGCGCAAGTCCACGATCGGCTTCGTGCTCGGCGCGCCGGTCGATGAGCGCCTCGAAGGGACGGCTGCGCTGGTGGCGCTTGCGGTCGCGAACGGCGCCGACATCGTGCGGGTGCACGACATGCGCGAGATGCGCCGGGTGGTGCGTGTGGCCGACGCCGTCGTCCGCGACAACTGGCGCTACCACCCGGAGACGAGATGACCGAAGTGATCCTCGCCCTTGGTTCGAACCTCGGCGACCGGCCGGGGAACCTTCGCCGTGCAATCGAGCTGCTCGGCGACGAAGGGATCGCCGTGCAACGAGCATCCTCCGTGTGGGAAACGCCGCCTGTGCCAGCCGACCAGCCGCCCTATCTGAACGCCGCCGTCGTCGCCGAGACGGAACTCTCGCCCGCGGAGCTGCTGGCGGCGGCCAAGCGCATCGAGCACACGCTCGGCCGCCGCCCCAACCGCCACTGGGGTCCGCGTCCGATCGATATCGACATCCTCTTCTATGGCGCGGAACAGGTGGACGAACCCGGACTGCAGGTGCCGCATGCGCGGATCGCGGAGCGCGCCTTCGTGCTCGTGCCGCTCTCGGAGGTGGTGTCCGGGCCGCTACCAGTGCTGGGGGCTACGGCGTTGACGCTGCTGGCCGAGCTCGCTGTCGCGGGCTTGCGACGGACGGAGCATGCTGTGTTGATCTCTTAACGGGGTGATGAAAAACTATCTTTTCATACAAGGCCGCACAATCGGCTAGGTTTGAAAAGCACGGTACGCAATGTGTGATTGTCGAGTCACGCGAAATAGATGGCTTAGATCAACACCCTGTTAGCGGCTGCGGCGGTCCTTCGGACTGGCGCTAATCAGGGCGGCAGCTGGCGTCCGCGAGCATCCGAAGAGAGGCCGCATTGGCTGCGGGCAGCCACACGGCGAAGAAGTCCGTGTTTCTGTTGATCGGCGCAAAATATGAGTTGAAACAACGCTGAAGCTTTGGTGTCGAGTTCCACGGGAGCTTCGACCGATCCTTCGATGAGAGCCACTGGTAGACGTCGAGCAGCTTGGGCGTTGGAGCACGCGAGGCACCCAGCAGATAGTCTGGCTGTTTAGGTCCCACCCCGATATCGCGGTAGTAGAGCTTGGTCCCGTATGTCGCCTCTGCCCAATCCTCGCTCGGCGTGAAGAGTTCGGGAAACGCGAACTTGAATAT
>JANXYE010000105.1 GCA_025350285.1 Chloroflexota bacterium | reverse complement strand
GGATTTCGGTGCTCAGCCGGCCACTTTCGTCCGCTTCGATGGCGCTCAGGGCGACGCTGCGGCCCGTGACCGTCGCGGAGACACGGGCCGTCGCACGGTTCACCGGCGGCGCGCCCCCCGCCTGCGCTTCAAGCGTGTTCCACTCCTTGCACTGGGAGCAGCGCCCAGCAAAGGCGGGCGTCTCCGAGCCGCATGCCGAACAACGGTAGACTGAACGGGGCTTCGCCATACGGCCCATGCTACGGGAGCGGCGGCGGATGGCCGAACGGCGCTGGCAGAGGCGCCGAGGGAAGGGGTTAGGCCCGCGCAGCGGAATCCCTACCCGGGGGCTGCTGCGCGGAGTATCAGGGGTCGCGCCGCGGCGGGATCAGCGCCTCCAGACCCCGCCCGAGCACGTGGCGCCGGGTGACCGCTTCCCGGACTGCGCGCGGCGGCCCTTCGTACAGCTCTATCGGTGCCCCGGCGACGGTGGCGCGAGCGTCGATTGCGCGTTCCAGCGAGTCGAGGCGACGCCCCACGTGGTCGGCGATATCGCGCAGCAGCCGGTTCTGGTCCGCAACGAGGAGCGTGAGCAGCGCCACCTCCTCGCGCATGCGGGCGAACGCATCGTCTTCCGGCCGCCAGGGACGGTGCCGTAGAACGGCGACGTGTTGGCCGCGGATGCGGGCGATCGCCATCGGCGGTTGGGGGTGAGCGAGAGAAGAATGGACGTGGGGCGCGTCCAGTTCGCCCATTCAGTTCGCCTCCGTCGCCTTTTCGAGGAACGGCTTGACCGCGGCCGCCAGCGTCCGGTGCTCGGCGCGCTGCAGCCGCGGGTCGCGTTCGAGTATCTCAATCGCCATCTGGCGAG
The DNA here is from genome assembly GCA_025350285.1 of Chloroflexota bacterium. Taxonomy (GTDB): domain Bacteria; phylum Chloroflexota; class Dehalococcoidia; order Tepidiformales; family Tepidiformaceae; genus JANXYE01. The sequence goes on along the minus strand of JANXYE010000105.1, from coordinate 10,704 downwards.
CGCGGTAGAGCAGGTCCCGGTCGGTTAAGCGCGCGACCCGCAGCATGGTGTTGGCGCCGCTCTGGATGCTGCCCCAGGCCTCGCCTTCGCCGCGCATCGCGAGGTCCACCTCAGCGAGCTGGAAGCCGTCGGTCGTATCGACCATCGCTTCGAGCCGCTCCCGCGCCTCCGGGCCCGGGTCCTCCTCCGTGCTGAAGAGCCGGCAGAAGCTTTGCTTCGCGGACCGGCCAACGCGGCCCCGGAACTGGTGGAGCTGGCTCAGCCCGAACCGTTCGGCGCCTTCGATTACGATGACCGTCGCGTTCGGGACATCGATCCCGACTTCTATCACGCTGGTCGAGACGAGCATGTCGGCTTCTCGGTTGGCGAAGCGCGACATCACCTCGTCCTTCTGGCGGCCGGCCATCCGGCCATGCAAGAGCTCCAGCCTGTAGCGGTGAAACGGCCCGGCCTTGAGCCGTTCGAACTCCTCCTCGGCGGAACGAAGCTCCAGCGTGTCGGATTCCTCCACCAGCGGGCAGATCACGAACGCCTGCTCGCCAGCATCCAGCCGCTCGCGGATGAACGCGTACGCCTCGTCCCGGAGGTGGGGTGGCACCCACTCGGTCTCCACCGGCTTCCGCCCGGGAGGCATCTCGTCAATCGTCGAGACTTCGAGGTCCCCGTAGACGGTGAGGGCGAGCGTGCGTGGGATGGGCGTCGCGGTCATCACCAGGAGGTGCGGGTTGGTCCCTTTCTGGCGGAGCTTGAGCCGCTGGGCGACGCCGAAACGGTGCTGCTCATCGACCACCGCAAGCCCGAGCCGCGGGAGCTGTACATCGTCCTCGATGAGGGCGTGCGTCCCGATGATGATGTCGGCCCCTCCGTGGGCTGCATCTCCGCGCACCTGGGCTTTCTGCCCCGCCGAGAGCGACCCCGTAAGCATCAACATCCGCACCGGCCGGTCGAACCAGGCGGGCATGAACACACCTTCGAGCGCGCTCGGACCGCTCCCGCCGAGCATGCCACTGAGGGAGCGGTAGTGCTGTTCGGCCAGGATCTCGGTCGGGGCCATGAGCACCGCCTGGTGCCCGGAGCGGACGGCGGCCATCATCGCCGCCATCGCGACGACCGTCTTGCCGCTGCCCACGTCGCCCTGCAGCAGACGAAGCATCGGGATGTCGGCCCGGATGTCCCGCAGGATCTCGTCGAGGCAGCCGGCCTGCGCCCGCGTCAGCGCGAATGGCAGAGAGTTGGCGAACGCGGTGAGCGTCTCGCCGATCTCCAGCGGCGGCGCCGTGCGCCCGCCCTGCCACTCGGCCCGCCGCATCAACACCGCGCATTGGATGGCCAGGAACTCGCCGATTGCCAGCCGCCGCCGCGCTTCTTCCGCCTCGACGAAGCTCCCCGGGTAGTGGAGGGTCCGGATCGATTCCGCCATCGGCGAGAGCTGGTCCCGTTCGCGGATGGCCAGCGGCACCGGGTCCGGGATGGCCGCCGCGAGGAACTCGACCGCGAACCCGACGGCCCGCCGGATGACCCGTTGCGAGAGCCCCTGCGTCGCCGGGTAAACCGGCACGAGTCGCCCGGCGGACGAGATGTCGGCGTCGTACGGCTCGAATTCCGGGTTCTCCATCTGCGGGCGGCCCTTGAACAACCGCACCTTCCCCGAGACCACGAGCATGTCCCCTTCGGCCAGGCTGCGCGCGACGTAGGGCATGTTGAACCAGGCGGCGCGCATCATCCCCGAACTGTCCTGGAGCATCGCCTCCGCGCCTTTCACGCGCCGCCCGTAGCGCATCTCGCGCACCATTGCCACCCGCGCGACAACGGTCTGGCGCTCCTTCGAAGGCTGCAGTTCGGCGATCGGGCGAATGTTCGTGAAGTCGTTGAAGCGGCGCGGGAAGAAGTAGACGGCGTCCGCGGCGGAATGGACGCCCAGCTTCCCGAACTTTTCGGCGCCCGCCTTGCCGATACCCGGCAGCCGTTCGATGGGCGCGTCGAGCGGGATCTTTGGCGTCGGGAGTGGCGCTGGTGCGAGCCTCTCGCGCGGACCGGGGGCCGGTCGGGCGGCCCGTAGGGGGGGCACCGCGACCACCCTGGGCGGGGCCGGGCGTACATCGGGGCGTGCCCGCATCCGCGCGACGCCCGCTTCCTCCAGGTTCAACCCGCGGATTGCGGTTTCGAGCCAATCCTGGCGGCGATTCCTGTCCAAAGCCTTGTAGCCGCCGGCCGGCAGCGCCGCAACGAGGCGCCGGAGTTCGCCGCCGATCGGAAGCGCGCCGTCTTCCTCCATCTGGATGAGCATGCGGTCCAGGCCGCCGACCACCGCCTGGTTCGTGCAGTCGCGCCGCAACTCCAGTTCGAACACGCGCCGAACGCGGGCCGAATCCGACATTGCCGCCACAGCAGCCATCTTACTCGCGCCTCACCGGGCAGATGCCGAGGAGACCCGGGCCGGAATGCGCCCCCACGACCGGGCCAATCTGCCCGAAGCGGATGTCCGTGTGCGGGAGCCGTGGGCGCACGCGCTCGATGAACTCCGCCGTCGCGGCATCGTCGCCAGCCGCCGCCACAAAGAGGCGCCGGATCGTCTGGTCCTCGACCGCAATCTGCGCCAGCCGATCGACAGCCTTCGCTCTCGTCCGCACGCGCTCAAACGGGGCGAGTTCGCCGTTCGTCATCTGGAGGATGGGCTTGATGCTCAGAAGTCCGCCAACCAGCGAGGCCGCCCGGCCGATGCGCCCCCCGCGCCGCAGGTACTCCAGCGTATCGACGACCGCCACAACGCGCGTCCGCCCAATCGCCGCGTGAGCGACCCGCGAAACCTCGGCGATGCCCGCCCCTGTCGCTGCCGCCGCGGCGGCTTCAAGCACAACCGCGCCAAGCCCCAGGCTCACCTGGTACGAGTCGATGAGATCGACGTGGACCTCGCCAATCAGCTGTTCGCGAGCAACCGAAGCGGAGTTCAGCGTGCCGGACATGCGCGACGAGATGTGGATCGAGACGATTTCCGAACCATCGGCCCCGGCCGCCTGGTACGCCTCCTTAAAGCGCGCGACCGACGGCTGGCTCGTCTTTGGCAGTCCGGGGAAGCGCCGCATGCGTTCGAAGAAGGTGGCCGAGTCGATCTCCACGCCGTCCAGGAACGCCTCGTCGCCGAACAGCACCGTGAGCGGGACGACGGTCACCCCAAGCTCAACGACGACGGAGCGCGGGAGGTCGCAGGTAGAGTCGGTGACGATGCGTACAGTCATGAATTGTTTAAGCGCCTACGCGGGAGAGTATAAGCGCGCACAGTCCCAAGTCCCAAGTCCCAACTCCGGACAGCGGAAGCGAAAAAGGGGAAGCGGGCGGCAATGGGCGGGCGGCGGTGAGGATGAAGAGGCGGGATGAGCGCGGCGGGCGACTGAAACAGGTATCTCGAGGTTTCCGTTCTCCGCCTTCCGCTTTCCCGGGCCGCTTCACCGGTTTCGCTTTCCGCTTTCCCCGTTTCCCGCCACACTCGGAGCGTGCCCACGATAAAGCTCGCCCCGTCGATTTTGACCGCGGATTTTGGCCGCCTCGCCGAAGAAGTACGAGCGGCGGAGGCGGGTGGCGCCGATCTCCTCCATCTCGATGTGATGGACGGGCGGTTCGTGCCGAGCATCACCTTCGGCCACACCCTCGTCGCCGCCCTGCGCAAGGAGACGAGCCTGCCCTTCGACATCCACCTGATGGTCGTCGAGCCGGAGCGCCAGGTGCCTTTCTTCATCGAGTTCGCCGACACCGTGAACGTGCACATCGAAGTCTCGCCGCACATCAACCGGACCCTCAGCGAGATTCGCCGGCTGGGCGCCCGCTGCGGCGTCTGCATCAACCCGGGCACGCCGTTGGAGGCCATCGAGGAGTCGCTGGCCGAAGTGGACCAGGTGATGGTGATGACGATTAACCCCGGCTGGGGCGGTCAGCGAATGATCCCCGCGCAGCTCGAAAAAGTGCGCCGCATCCGAAGCATGCTTGAGGCCGTGAACCCTCGCGCCGACTTGATGGTGGACGGCGGCGTGAAGGCTTCCAACGCGGGCCAATGCGTCGCCGCCGGGGCGAACATCCTCGTCTGCGGGAGTTCGGTGTTCGCGCCCGGCACGGCCGTGGCCGCCAATCTATCGGCCCTGCGGCGGGCGGCGGGGTAACCGCGCCATGGAGCTTCGGTTCGCCTCGAACCAGCTGCGACGCAACTACCTCGACCTTTCGGAGGCAACCCTCGACTGGAGTCTACCCGTGGCGCGCAAGTACATCCGGGTCCTCACCGTGTTGGCGAGCGCGAAGGATCTGTGAGACGTGGCGACGGTTCGAAACCTTCGGCTACACCCACTGCGCGGGTCCCGGGCGGGCGAGTGGGCTGTCGATCTTCACGGCCGATGGAGGCTATGCTTTGTACTCGACGGAAACGGGATACGCGTGACGGAGGTCACCAACCATTATGGAGACTGAATCCTTCCCCCTGGAGCCCGGCATGCGCTCCAATCTCGCCATCCACCCCGGCGAAGTGCTCGGCGACGAGCTTGAAACGCGCGGGCTGACCCGGGCCGACCTCGCCCACTTGATCCAGCGGCCTGTTGGGATGGTCAACAACCTCGTGAACGGCCGTCTCGGGATCACCGCGCGCACCGCCCTCGAACTCGAGACGGCCCTGGGCATTCCCGCCCGAATGTGGATGGGCCTGCAGGACGAGTACGAACTCGTGCTCGCCGACTCGGCGCGAGCGGCCGTGGTGGGGGCCTGAGCGTCCGGGCGACCCCTCACGTCCACAGGTGGCGCGGCTACGTGGCCATGGGCGCATCGAATCGCACCCCGGTAGCTCCTCGGAGACCTCCCAGAGCCGCCGCGCGACCGTCTCGTCCTTCGCCTTCACGGAGATCGTTGCGGCACCCGGCGGTCCCTTGAGTTCCATCATGCCGCTAGGGCCGTAGTAGCCGCCGCCCTTCGCGTCAGGCGAGGTGGCCGCGTAAAGCGTCGGCAAGGCGCCGCCGGCGGCGTCCTGCGAAAAGAACGGGGCGGCGAAACTCGCCGCGTGGGCCATCATCGCTCCGAGGCCACCCTCAGCCGCCGGGCCGTTCGCGATGAGGTCCGTCCGCGCCCAGCCTGGGTGGTCGCCGTTACTCATGACGCCCCAGCCGTTCGCCTCACTGCGCCGCTGCAGTTCGAAGGTGAACAGGAGGTTCGCAATCTTCGATTGGCCGTAGGCCGTCCAGGCGCCGTAGCTCCGTTCCGCCTGCAGATCCGCGAAGTTGATGTGCCCGCGTTGGTGGGCGCTGCTGCTGACGTTGACGACGCGCGGGCCGATCCCGGCGCGCAGCAGGGGGAGCAGGCCGGCGGTGAGCGCGAAATGCCCGAGATGGTTCGTGCCGAACTGCATCTCGAAGCGGTCGGCCGTCGTCTGCCGCTTGGGGAGGGCCATGACGCCCGCATTGTTGACCAGCAGGTCGATGCCGCTCCGCTCTGCCCCAAGCTTTTCCGCGAAGGCCGCAACCGACGCCAGGCTCGCCAAATCGAGCAACTCGAACCGCACGTTGGCGGCCGGGTGAGCCGCCCGGATGCCCGTCTCCGCGGCGGCGCCCTTTGCGGCGTTGCGCCCGGCGAGAATCACCTCAGCGCCAGCCCGCGCCAATTCGAGCGCCGTTTCGTAGCCGATACCGCCCGTCGCTCCCGTAACCACGGCGGCCCTGCCGCGTTGATCGGGGATGTCCTTCGTGCTCCAGTTGCTCATGGTGATGCCTCCGCATGGAGTTTGCCGCCAGGCGGCCAAGATGCCAAGACGGGGGCGCATCGGAGCCAGAGAAATCGCGGCAATACAACTTGGCCCCTTGGCATCTTGGCGGCCAACTCTGGATGAGCGGCGCTCTCCGGCGTTTCCCAACTCTTTTCCCGGACTGGTTCCCGCGATGCATAACGTGGTAGCGTTTCGTGAACGCCGCCGGTCTGCACCCGCCAATCCGCGGTCTTGGATGTTCCTATGTTTCTCCGGGCGATACCGATCGCCGGTTTCGGCGTGGCGCTCCTGCTTCTCGCGAGCCTGCAATGGCCCTCTGGCTCTGCGCCCACGGCTTCGGCGTTAACGAACTGCGACGCCGTTGGCAACCCCGATACATACGCGCTGGACATGCTCGTCCTCATCAACAACGCTCGCATCGCCAGCGGGGCCTTGCCGCTCAAACAGAGTCCGAACTTGAACCGTGCAGCGGCCTGGATGTCCACGCACATGGCGTACAGCGGGAAACTCACCCATACGGACACGCTCGGCAGAGAAGCATGGACTCGTGCGGCGGAGTGCGGGTACGCATCCGGCTGGCGCAGCGAGAACGTCGGAGTCGGCACTCACTCTGGTCAAGTGATGTTCGATCAATTTATGGCCTCCACCGCGGGCCATCGCGAAGCGATTCTCGATCCGGGTGCGCGAGTGATCGGCATCGCCGAGTACAACAGCTACTGGACGCTGGACTTCGGTTCCATCGACGATAGCGGCCTCCCCGACGGGCCACCGCCCGTCTACACCGCGACGCCAACCGGTTCGGCGACCGCCACGAACACGCCGACGAATACCGCCACGCCCACCAAAACCCCCACGAAGACTCCGACCCCCTCCGGCCCCCGGCCGCGCGCCTTCATCCCCATGATTGCCGGCGAAGAGGAACTCATCCCGCCCGCCGCGAACTAGCCGCGGAGGCGCGAAGACGCGGAGTGTGCCGATCGCCCACTCGGAACTCGGTCCTCGGTCCTCGGAACTCCAGCGCTGGTTCCCTGTTCGGCCGCCGCTCCGTAGCCTCCCTTTAATGGCCTCTGGCTCGTCACCCGCTCTCGGCCCGCGCGCATCCATAGGCACTGGCCTGGCCCTGGCGACAGCGATCGTGGGGCTGGGCTTCCTCGGCTCACGCCTGCTCGGGATCCTGAGAACGGTCGCGATCGCCAACGCCTTCGGTTCGAGCCCGGAACTGGGCGCCTACAACGTCGCCTTCAAGGTCCCGGACCTGATCTTCCAGGTGCTCGCCGGCGCGACCCTGGGCTCGGCGTTCATCCCCGTCTTCGCCCGCATGTACCGCCAGGAGGGCGAAGCGCGCGCCTGGCGGCTGGCGAGCGCGATGCTCAACATCGTCACGGCCGGGACCGCCGCGCTCTGTCTTCTCGCCTTCATCCTCGCCCCGCTGCTGGTGCCCTGGTTCGCGCCAGACCTCGGCAAAGACGTCGGCCGCCACGACGAGCTGACCGGCCAGGCCGTCACGCTCACGCGCCTGATGTTGCTCTCGCCCCTGCTCTTCTCCGTCAGCGGGATGATCACCGGCATCCTCAACGCGCGCCAGCAGTTCCTCCTCTCGGCCCTCGCGCCGATGCTCTACAACCTCGCGATCATCTTCGGCGCCCTCGTGCTCTCAGGGCCGTTCGGGGTCGAAGGCCTGGCGGCGGGCGTGGTCGTGGGCTCGGCCCTCCACCTGGTGGTCCAGGTACCGGGACTTTTCCGCCAGAAGATGCGCTACCAGTTCATGTTCAACCTGCGCGATTCTGCCACGCGCGAGGTGGGACGGCTGATGGGGCCGCGCGTCATCGGGCTCGGCGCTACGCAGATCAACTTCTTCATCACTACCTACTTCGCCTCGAAGATCAGTACGGCGGCGATCTCCGACATGGCCTACGCCTGGCTGCTGGCCGGGCTGCCGCTTGCCCTCTTCGGCATGGCCCTTTCGACGGCCGTCTTTCCGCGCCTCGCGGACCACGCGGCCGGCGGGGAGTTCGCACAGCTGCACGCGACGGTCTCGAAATCGCTCCGCATCATTATGTTCCTGACGATCCCGGCGGCCGTTGGCCTGGCCGTCTTGCGCGAGCCGATCACAACCCTGCTCCTCGAACGCGGCGAGTTCACCGGGGCCGACACGCGCCTCACCGCCGCCGCCCTCGCCTGGTACTGCCTCGGGATCGTGCCCTGGGCCGGCATCGAAATACACAGCCGCGCCTTTTACGCGATGGGTGACACGCGCACGCCCGTGATCTTCGCGGTGGGGGCGGTCGGGCTGAACCTCGCCTTCAGCGCGATGCTCTACCGTTCGTTCGAAACGCAGGGGTTGGCGGCGGCCGTCTCGTTGGCCGCCTGGATCGAGTGGGCGCTGCTCTATTCGTGGTACAGCATCTACACGCGCGCACACACGGCGGAAGACTTACGCACCTTCGCCACCTTCGCGATGTGCGCGGCCGTGATGGCGTTCACGCTCGTGGTGACGCTCGCGTTCTTCGATACGACGGGGCGGCTGCACAACGCGATCATCGCGGTCGCTGGCGCGGTGGCCGGCGGAGCGTTGTTCGCCGGCCTCGCAAGCGGCCTCAACATCCCCGAGTTCGAAGACGCGGTGGATCGGATCCGGGGTCGGATCGGGCGGTGACAGTGCGGTGTGGGGGCGGCTGGAGTCGCGGCCCCCAGTGGCCGCTGGCGTAGCGGAGGATGCCCGGCGCTACCCGTTACGGCGTGATGAGATTACGTCGCCAGCGCCGCGAGCTGCTCGAGCCCCACTTCCGCCTCCGCGCCCTCCGGCCAAGCGGGCCGCGCCTGGTAGAACCGCTCTTCGCCGAAGAACCGGTCGCGCAGATCTTCCGGCAGGCGCATAAACATGCTGCTTTCGCCGAACTGGCTGCGGTGCATCGCGGCCGCGGCGCGCTTGGCGGGGGCAAGGTCCGCGCAGGGATGGATGAGGCTGATGATCGGCTCCGGCTCCAACATCGCCTTTTCGAACCGTTCCTTGCGCTCGGGGTCGAACCCTTCCGGCACGAGGCCACGCTGCTCCATCTCCATCCACATCGCGGCGAACCGGCGCATCCCGAAGCTGCCCCAGTAGAGACGTGCCGGCGTCCAGGCCGCGCCCATCTCCGGGTAGGCCTCCGGGTCACCACAGGCGTCGAAGGCGGCGACGGTGTGCTTGTGCATCGCGATGTGGTCCGGGTGGCCGTAGCCGCCGGTCGGGTCCCACGTAAAGACCACGTGCGGGCGGGCATCGCGCATGATCGCGATGAGTTCGGCGGTCACTTTCTCCGGCTCCGCCATGTGCAGGCAACGCGGGTCGTTGTTTATCTCCCAGCCATCCATGCCGCTATCGCGATAAGGCAGGAGGCGGACATCAGCGAGGCCGATCTGGGCCATGGCGGCGCGCAGTTCGAGTTCGCGGACGTAACCGAGCGTTTCGGGCGTGCCGAGGGTCGGGTCGCTGATCTCGCCGGCTTCGCCGCGGGTGCCGCAGACGAGCGTCACCTCGGCGCCAGCGCGGACGAACCGGGCAAGGGCGCCGGTGACCTGTCCTTCATCATCGGGGTGGCCATAGGCGGCCAGTACGCGGAGTTTGTTCATGAGATCGATTGAAGCGCACCCGGCGGCCAACGGAAAGTCGGCCGCGGGAACAGCCCCGCTTGAGGCCGCCGCCAGCAGGACGAATCGATGGTCTCAGAGATGTGAGCGCCTGGCCCGAGCGCGGGCAGAGGGCCGCTCCCGTGCGGCCGCGGTTCCGTTCGTGGATTGGCGCGCCTGGAAGGGGAGTGCTGGACTAGACCGCGCCTGCCTTTTCGAGTTGCTCTTTGAGACTCTCCAGCGAGCCGACCGGCCGCGGGCCAAGGGTGTCGATAGCATCGACGATGTCGTCGTCTGCGCCCGCCCCCATGGCGAGGTCCATCAAATCGCCGCGGTCGGGAGACATGCCGGCGTCGAAAAGGTGTTTCACGAGCGCCTCGACGGCGCTCCAATCGGCCTTGGCCACAATCGGTCTCCTTGGGATCGGGCGTTAGCGTCCCGCGTTAGCTCTTGAAGGTGGGTTCGAGGTACGGCTTGTCGTATTCGATGTACGGCGGGAAGAGCGATTCGAGTTCCTTACGGATCGGGTCGCCATCCGGGAGGTAGCGATGGAACTGCGGCTCCACGTCGTGGCGCACCCACTTCTTGCCGATCGTGTCGTGGCGGATCTTATCCTGCAGAAGCATGAGGCCGGTCAGCAACGACTCCGGCCGCGGCGGGCAACAGGGCACGTAAACATCGACAGGAAGCAAGGTGTTCACCCCGGGCGTGACGCTGTAGGCGTAGGCGAACGGCCCGCCCATGATCGCGCATCCACCCATCGCCAGCGCCCATTTCGGCTCCGGCATCTGGAGCCAGACGCGACGCACGGCGGGGGCCATCTTCCAGGTCACCGTTCCGGGGACGATCAACAGGTCCGCCTGGCGCGGGCTGGCGCGAAAGATCTCGGCGCCGAACCGAGCGAGGTCGTAGCGCGGCGTCGCGGCGGCGATCATCTCCATCGCGCAACAGGCCAGCCCGAACATGGCAGGCCAGAGCGACGAACGCCGGGCCCAGTTCAACACCTGATCGACGCTCGTGATCAGGATATTCTGTTGGAGTTCTTCCTCGATGTCGGTCTCGAGGTGCAGAGGGAGCGGCTGATAGATCTTGTTCGCCTGTGGCATCGCACCCGGAGTCTAGCACAGGGCTTCGCATCGGGCCTGAGCGGGCGTGCCTCGTCCGGAGGCCTGACCACGGCGTCAGCGCGCGCGGTTATGAAACGTCCCGTCGTTAATCGGCTCGTCGATGAACAGCTCGCCGTTGCGGATCTTGATGTTGAAGCCGCAGTCCGGGTTCGTGCAGACCCAGGCCTTATAGTGGATCGGCGCGCCCTGGCTGCCGAAGACGGAGAAGGGCACGAGGTCACCATCGTCACATTTTCG
>JANXYE010000073.1 GCA_025350285.1 Chloroflexota bacterium | reverse complement strand
CATCCGCCAACTGGAACGCGACGGCGGCTACGACCGCGACCTCTGGCAGTACCTCGCGACGGCCGGGTTCCTCGGGTTGCCGTTTCCGGAGGATCTCGGCGGTGGCGGCGGCGAACTCACGGATCTCGCCGTCCTCCTCGAGGAGCTGACGCGGCGGGCGACTGTCACGCCGTTCATGGAGACCATGGCATCGGCCGTCACCGTCCAGCGCTTCGCTGACGCTGGCCTCGCCGCCGAAGTCGTTTCTGGCGTCGCGTCAGGCACGGTGACGATCGCCCCCGCCATCCTCGAAGCCGACGACATCTTCGGCAGTGTCGCCCTCGGGGTCTCAGCCGGCACGCTCACCGGCACCAAGTGTTTCGTCGATTACGGGCAGGCGGTCACCCACCACCTCGTCGCCGCGAATGAAAACGGCGCCGGCGGCCTCTACCTGGTCGATGCGAACTCGCCGCGCGTTACCGCCCTTCCGCTGCGCAACATCGGCCGCACACCGCAGGCCAACGTCACCTACACCGGGACCCCGGCGCGCCGGGTCGCTGGCGAGGACGCAGCCGACTTCCTGATCCAACTCGCGACCGCGCTCGCGAGCATCCAGTGTCTCGGGAACGCCCAGCAGGCCCTCGATATGACCGTCGAGTACGTCTCCATGCGCGTCCAGTTTGGCCGGCCGATCGGGACGTTCCAGGCCGTACAGCATCACTGCGCGAACATGGCCACGGCTGTCCTCGCCGCCCGCTTCCTCGCCTACGAAGCTATCTGGAAGCTCGACCGCGGCCTCGCGACCGTTCGCACGACGAGCATCGCCAAGGCCTGGGCATCGAAAACGGCCACCGACGTGCCGATGATGGCGCACCAGCTCTACGGCGGCATCGGCTTCACCGAGGAGTATGACCTGCACTTCTTCAGCCGCCACGGCAAGGAGCGGGCCATCGCCTGGGGCACTTCCGAGGAGCATTACCGCTCTCTCGGTTCGACCATCGAGGAGGTGGAGAAATGGCTGTAGACATCGTTTGCGGCAAAGAGATCGCCGAAAAGGCTATGAACGCGACGGTCGGCCACGTCCCCGCCGGCGCCCCGGAGGTCGATCCGTCGCTTGGGACGAAGCGTTTCTACCAGGGCGAGTGGTACTACTTCTGCTCCATGGCCTGCCGCCAGAAGTTCGTCGCTCTCCCCGACGAGTACATCGCCAAGTCCTCGGGCTGAGGCCGCCCCAGGGCTCCCTCTCTTGGTAGGAACGCGCGCGCGCGTTCGCTAAGCCGCGGCGCAAGTCAGTACCACGACGGAGACGGAGCGGCGCTCCCAGACGTAGGAGCGTTCGTTCGACGCTCACTCCGTCGTAGCGGTGCCCCAGCGCGGCGTCAGTACCGCGACGGAGACGGAGCGGCGCTTCCTCCCGAAGGAACTACCGGCCACTGAACGAGCTGAACTCCACAGACCAAACGCGCTCCCGAAATCTGTGCTAGAGTATCTACAGAGCGCACGCGATGCCGTGCCCGTCGGCCCCCTCCTCACGTCTCCCTGGCTGGTATCCCAGCGGGTTCTTGGAATGGGCTCACAGCTCATATACAAGAATCGGAGTACCTACCCACTGCTTACCACCAACCCCAAAACAGGCGCCCAGGCAACTGGCACGCCTCAGCAGAACGCGCCCCGCGCTCATGTCGAGCGTGGCGGACGTCCTCGGTTCGCCGCCGCCCGGACCAACCACAAGCCATCGGTCCCCAACTACGCTCCGCGTAGCGAGGCCCCGCTGGTCCTTGAGCCGCGCCCCGCGCCGGTCGAAATCGTCCCCCTCGATCCCGAGAACGACGCCCCAACCTTCGCCCAACTCGGCGTCGCCGGCGACATCATCAAGGCGCTTACCGCCAACGGCATCGAAGCGCCCTTCGCCATCCAAACCCAGGCCATCCCTGTAGCCCTGTCCGGCCGCGACCTCTGCGGAAAGGCGCGGACCGGTTCCGGGAAGACCCTGGCCTTCGGTATCCCCCTCCTCCAGCGCACCGGTAAGAGCGCTCCCCGCCACCCGCGTGCCATCGTGCTCGTCCCCACCCGCGAACTGGCGAGCCAGGTCGCGAAGGCCCTCCTGCCGCTCGCCGCCGCTCGCCGCCTGCGCCTGACCACCATCTATGGTGGCGTCTCGGCTTACCATCAGGTCAGCGCCCTCCGCATGGGTGTCGATATCGTTATCGCCACCCCCGGACGCCTCAACGACCTCCTCCAGCGCGGTGACCTCACCGTCGCCGATGTTGAAACCGTCGTCCTCGACGAAGCCGACCAGATGGCCGACATGGGCTTCCTCCCGCAGGTGGAGCGTATCCTCAGCCAGGTCGAAGTCGAGCACCAGACGCTCCTCTTCTCCGCGACCCTTGATGGCGACATCGACCAGCTCGTGCGGCGCTTCCAGACTGACCCCGTCTTCATTGAAGTCGAGCAGCCGGAAGAAATGGTCGATACGATGAAGCACCGTTTCATCGGCGTCTCCGAAGTCGAGAAGCTCGAAGTCGCGGTCGCCATCGCCAGCGGCCCCGAGCGGACGCTTATCTTCGTCCGCACCCAGCGCAACGCCGACCGCCTGGTCGAACAGTTCGGCCGCCTCGGTCTCCGCTCGATGGCCCTCCACGGTGGCCTCAGCCAGGCGAAGCGCGAGCGCGCCCTCAGCGCCTTCCAGAGCGGCTGGGCGCCGGTCCTGGTGGCCACGAACCTCGCCGCCCGCGGTATCCACGTGGATGCCATCCAAACCGTCATCCACTACGACTTCCCCGACGAGTACAAGGCGTACGTTCACCGCTCCGGCCGCACCGCCCGTGCGGGCGCCTCAGGCGTGGTTGTCACGCTCGTTCTGCCAATGGAAGAGCGCGCCTTCGCCGACCTTCGCCGCCGCGCTGGCCTGACTGAAACGCTCGTCGCCATGAAGCCCGACGACGAACGTCTTCGCGATCTCGCAGCCTGGGAGCCACCGATGTTCGTGGAGCCCGAGCCCGTTCGCCGCAACAGTCAGCCCCCCGCCGGCATGACCCGCTTCGAGAACCGCCAGGGACCCGTCCCGCGGCAGCGCGAATGGACGCCTCGCGGCGACTTCAACCGAAACCGCCGGCCCCAGCGCGACATCAACCGCTCGCGCTAGTCGCCGTCGCGGGTGTCGTCACCATCGTCTCCCCTCTCCCGCGTCCTTCCCGCGAAGGACGGGAGAGGGGAGACGGGGTGAGGGCACATCACCCATTCACCGGGAGGTCTCATGGCTCGCATCCCACTCCTCAGTGAAGACGACCCCACCACCCCATCGCCCGCCCGCGAGCTGCTTCAAGCGGCGAAGTCCGGGCGGGGACGGCTGGTGAACCTCTACCGCGCACTGGCGAACCATCCCGCCGCGCTCCAGTCGTTCGGCGCCCTCGGCGGGGCCGTCTACGGCCGGGACACGAGCCTCACCCGCAAGCAGGCGGAACTGGCCTACACAACCGCCACCGTTGTGAACAACTGCTACTACTGAATACCTACGCATACGGTGCTCGGTCGGAGTGCCGGAATCACTGAGGAGCAACTCGCTCACCTTGGCGACGATCCGCTTCCCCCCGGCCTGTTCGACGATTCCGAAGCGGCGATCGTGCGTTACGCCCAACTCTCCACGCGCTCTATCCTCATCGACGACGAAACCTATGGCGCTCTCGCCGCGCATTTCGGCGCCCAGCAGATCATTGACATCTGCCTGACCGTTGGGCTGAGCAACATGGTCAACAGATTCCACGCCACGTTCCTCACCGACCTCGACGAATCGACCATCGCCGCCGTCGAAGCCGGAGACGCGGCAGCTGGAGCGTGCGCTATCCCGCGTCCGCCAGTACCCAACGCCAGCAGAGACTGAGCGTCTACCCACGCCGCCAGGCTGAGGTCGATGGCGTCAGTCGTCTCCGTCGTCGGCCATCTCCCGCGAAGCCGGGAGACGAGGACCATCGTCTCTCGTCGCGTACGAAATCGGGAGAGCGGTAGGGGTGAGGGCCCCGAGCCGCGCCAACAGTTCATCGACACCGGCGCCGCCGCGGGCGAGGGGAAGCGATTCCCCGAGCACCGCGACTTTCTCCTTCTCTGTAACCGTC
>JANXYE010000050.1 GCA_025350285.1 Chloroflexota bacterium | reverse complement strand
CCAGAGGACCGCGCCGGTGAGCGCGTGGAGCGTCTGCAGGTGGCGGCCGACGCCGTCGAAGCGCCAGACCTCGCTCCCATCAGGGGACGGGATGAAGTGGTCGCTGATGTTGCCGAAGCCACGGACGCGTGAGGAGATCTTGCGGATAAACGCTCCGCCTTCGAGGAAGAAGATATCGCCGTCCGGGCCGAAGGCGATCTTGTCGGCGCTGGTGATGTGCGCTTGCGTGGCGGCGAGGCCGTCATACAGGCCGGGTTGGGCCGGCGGGTAGCCGCTCCCGGCGATGTTCAGCACCACACCTCCGCTGATCGAGCGGACGTGAAAGCCGTCGCCGTTGAGGGGGTTGCCGCTGCCGTGGCCGTAGGCGAGCCGCCCGTCAGGCCCGGCGGCGAAGCTGCTGAGGCGCGCCCAGGGGACGTCGGTCGAGGCTATGCCGTCGCCCGCGGCGAGGCCCAGCCCCAGGTAGCGGTGAAGGATCCCGTCGGGACCGATGCGAGCGATCGCATCCGCGTTGGGTGCCCCGGCCTGGACGTACAGGCTGCCGTCGGGGCCCACCCAGATCCCTCCCATGCCCGCGCCGATCGCCGCCTGAGTGGCCGGAAGGTCGAACCCACACCAGCCACCCTGGAAGGTCGCGTCGGGGTAGAACGGGCACATCGGCCCCTCGAGCGCGAACGGCGAAAGGATGCCATCGCGGGTGAGCCGGTAGATTCGTCTGTAGGCGCCGTCGTGGCCGGTGTACTGATCGGTCACGTAGAGGCTGCCATCGGCCGCGGCGGCGATGCGGGGAAAAGTGCAGAGGTTGAATAGTGTCCCCAGGATGGGCGCCGTAAGGGGGTTGGGCCCACGGCACTGGCCATTGGCCTCGACGAGGGTGGTCAGGCCGCGGGTCGCTATGTCGAACCGCAGGATCCGGCCATAGTCATTCGCGATGAACACCTCGCCGCGAGGGCCCTCGACGATGTCCCTGATTGCGCCGAGGTCACCGCTCACGACGGTGGCGCGGTTGTCGCCATCGACGCGGACGAGGCGTCCGAACGACGTCGTCCAGTAGCCGCCGCCGCTGGCCGTCGCCAGCAGGTTAAGCCCGGAATTGGAAAGTAGCTCAGCTGGAGTGCCCGGAGCGGCCAGATACGGCGGGATGATACCGTGCCCGAGCGATGTGCTAATTTCACCCCCGAGCGTGTCCGTGTCCTCGATGCGGTCGCCGGTGCCCAGGTAGATGGTCTTGCCGGCCGGGTCGTAAACATGATGCTGGCTCACGGTCCACCCGCCGAGCGCTGGACCACCGAGCGCCCATGGCGCCACCACGTTCACGTAGAGCCGCTTAAATATATAGCCAGCGCTGCGGATGGGACCCGGCGCGCCGATGCTCCCGGCCGTGAACGGGATGCCGCCGAACCGTGAGGTCTCGGCGTACGACTCGCGGAAGATGTCCTTGATGTTCACCGTCGCCGACTGTGCGCCTGAGAGGCGGCGGCCGTAGCCGTCCAGGCCATCCCAGTTGAAGATCCAGCTCTGGTTCGGTAGGGCGGGGAAGCTCTGCCGCTGGATGCGTCCAGCCACTTCGACGCTGACCTCGACGCCCAGCAGGTCCGCCGGCACCGATGAACCGGTCACGGTGATCAGGACCGCCTTCGCGATCTGCTGTGGCGCGCTGGTGTAGTTGAGCGCTGATGGCACGCCGCTCAGCCCGATGGTCTCGCCGAGGACCTGGTTCTCCAGTTCGATGGCGGACCCGTCGCAGATGCTGCAGTTTTTCGGCGAAATCAGCTTATCGATGAGGTCTGCGGCCTGGTCCTTGAGGGCTTCGAGGGCCGCCGCCGCTTTCGCGTAATTGATGTCGAGGTCGGAAAAGTGCGGAACCTGCACGCGCCAGAGCACCTGGCCGGGGGCGTAGAGCGTGGCCAGCGTGGCCCGTTCGGCGTCCGTGATCTGGAGGGCGGCGAGGGCGGCCGCGTTGTCCGCCAGGCCGTCGCCATCGATGTCGAGGTCGGCCGCGCCCGCCGTGATGGAGATGATCTTCACCACCCGGCCGCTGGGAAGCGGGATCCAGAAGCCCTGCCGGCGGTCGAAGTAGCCGAGTGGGGCGTCGATTCCAACCGGGAAGCCGAGGAAGTCCTCAATGTAAAACGGAAGCGGTTGGCTGAACTCGACACTGATAGAGCCCGCCGCTTCGGCTTCATCGGCGCTGAACTCCAGCGCGTAGGTGTACTTCGAGGTCGGCGGAAGGTCGGCGGGCATCGCGGCGAGGCCGTTTGGCCCGACCGTGAACTCGGTCATGCGGATCGTCAGCGTTGTCTGCGGGGCGGGTGGGCCGACAGGCGGGACGAGCCCCGCGGTCGTGCCTTCGGGCACCAGCAGCGTCGCCCGGCGCGTGCCGTCCGCGTCCGACTGCACGCTCGCGCGCGCCACCTTCATACCGGGCGCCGAGAGGTCGACGGTCGTCGAGGCGGTGTCGAATCGCACGAGCGCGACATCCGGCGCCACGACGAACGACTGGGGCGCGGCGAAGACCTGGCGCTGAGCGCCGATGTAGCCTGCCCGCGCGTAGGTGATGTTGAGGTAGCCGTCCGAGTTGACCGCGAGGTCGAACATGCCGTCGGCGCGGGTGATTGTCTGGCCCCACTCAGGGTGGTCCAGTATGGCTACCCGGACGCCCGCGAGGGGGCCTCCGCTGTCGCGTTCGGTGACTAACCCGCGGACGACGGCGGCGCGAGCACGGACGATGGCGCCGGGCGCGACGCCTGTCTGCACGGCGTCCGGGCCCGTATAGAGGAACGCCGTGGCGGCGCCCACGTCCGTGTTCGTGGTGTTCGAAATCAGCGGCGCGATGAGTACCGGCGTCGTCAACGTGATCTGGACGTCGTCCGTGCCGCTGAGCTGGCCGTCCGAGACCGTAAGCCGGAGGACGTAGACGCCCTCCAGCGAGAAGGTGGCCTGGGTCGATGCGCTCGTGGCGTTGACGAAGCTCACCGATCCAGGCCCGCTCACCTTCGACCACCCGTACGTCAGCGACAGGAGCGGCCCGTCGTCCGTCGCGCTACCAGCGAGCGACACGTCCTGCGGGAAGGCCGCCACCTGGTCCGGCCCGGCGTTGACGACGGGCCGCTGGTTGGAGGGCGGCGCGGGCGTCGTCGGCGTGGCTGTCGGCGTGTGCGTGTGGGTCGCCGTTGGCGTTGGCGTCGGCGTGTGGGTTCGGGTCGGGGTGGCCGTTGGCGTCGGCGTGCGAGTCGGGGTTGGCGTGCTTGTTGGGAATGGGCCGGCTCCGCCGCCACCGCCCGGATCGTAACCGCCCGGCGTCAGGACGGTCGCTGACGCCGTGGCCGTGGGGGTGGCGTGTTCGTCGGACTCGCGACGTCCGCGCCAGTCGCGCTGTCTCCAGCCAAACCCGGGATACGCGCTCGCACCACGAGCGAAGCGGCGCCGCGCGTCTCTCCGCTGCCCGCGACCAGGGCCACCGCAAGGCCGCCAAT
Source organism: Chloroflexota bacterium (assembly GCA_025350285.1). Classification (GTDB taxonomy): domain Bacteria; phylum Chloroflexota; class Dehalococcoidia; order Tepidiformales; family Tepidiformaceae; genus JANXYE01. The sequence continues at coordinate 1,392 of JANXYE010000050.1, read as the reverse complement.
CGCCAGGGCGCCGAACACCACGCCAGGCGTCGCTGGCCACCTCAGGAAGCGCCTGATCCCCGCCGTCAAACCACCCATCGTGCCAATCCCATGCCCACGTCTGCCGGAATGCGCGGATTGTCGGAAGCCGCGACCGTTCTCGCAACACTCATCGAAGCCTCTTGGAAGGCCGCGCGCGGGGTGTTATAACGTCTCCGTGTCGTCAGGAGAAACCCTTGAGAGTTCCGCGGCGCGCGTCCGCGCGCTGAGGCTGGCGAACGGGCTCACGCAGGAAGAGCTCGCGCACCGCCTTGGCGTCTCGTTCGTCTCCGTGAATCGCTGGGAAAATGGACGAACGCGGCCGGCCGCGTCGGTCTGGCGCTAGCTGGTTGACCTCCAGCCATCCGTGGCTTTGTCGCCTCTCGCGGATGAACCCCTTGGCCTGTTCATCGGCCGCTCCGCCGAACTCAACATGCTCGAATCGCTTGTCGCCACCCACCGGCTCGTCACGCTCACGGGCCCCGGCGGGTGTGGGAAGACCCGTCTGGCCCTGGAACTCTCCCGGCGTGCCCGGCCGGGTTTGTCAGCGTGGCGCTTCATCGATCTCTCTACCGCGATAGACGGGCCTGCCGCGGAGGCCGCCGTCCAGCGCGCCCTCGGGCTCCGGGATTCCGCCGGGCGCTCCGTGGAGGAGACGATCCTCGCCCATCTGCGGGCCGCTCCCGCCTTCCTCGTGCTGGACAATTGCGAGCAGGTCATCGATCCCGTCGCCGAACTCATTGCGCGAATCCTCGGGAGCTGTCCTTTCGTCGCCATCGTCGCCACCAGCCGCGAGGTGCTCCGCGTGGCCGGTGAACTCGCCTGGCGTGTTCCACCCATGAGCCTGCCGATGGTCCCCGGCCTTGCGGCGGCCAACAAGTCCGATGCCGTGCGTCTGTTCGTCGATCGCGCACGCCTCCGTGCCCCCGGCTTTCGGCTCACGGCGGATAGCGCCGGCATCGTCGCCGCTATCTGTCAGTCGCTCGATGCCCTCCCCCTGGCCATTGAGTTGGCCGCCTCGCAGGCCGCCAGCGTCCCGCTCGAAGCGCTGGCGGCGGGCCCGGCCCACGCCGTGGAACGAGGCACGGCGGACACGCGCGGGGGCCCCGTCCGGCATCGTTCGCTCCGTCACGCCCTCGATTGGAGTTTCGACCTCCTTGGCGAAGACGAACGGGCCGTCCTGCTGCCACTGGCCGTCTTCGCCGGCGGCTTCGAACTCGACGCCGCCGAAGCCGTGTGCGACTCCCCCGCCGTCGCTCCAATCGTGCAGGCGCTCGTCGAAAAGTCCCTCGTCGTCTTCGAAAATGGCCGCTACCGGATGCTCGAAACCGTCCGCGCCTACGCCCTCCGCCGCCTGCAGGACGCCGGCGGCGC
>JANXYE010000042.1 GCA_025350285.1 Chloroflexota bacterium | reverse complement strand
CCGTCTCTACAACGAGCGGCTGGAAGAGTACGAGTTGGTCGATTCGCTCGGGTTCGATGGGATCATGCTTAACGAGCACCACACCGCGCCGTTCTGCATGTCGCCGCGCGTCAACCTCTTCGCGGCGATCCTCGCGCGCATCACGAAGCGCGTGAAGATCGTCCTGCTCGGGAACCCGCTGCCAATTTGGGACAACCCCGTGCACCTCGCGGAGGAGCTCGCGATCATCGACATGATCTCCGGCGGGCGGCTCGTACCCGGCTTCGTGCGCGGCGGCGGCGTCGAGAATATTCAGGCGAACGCGAACCCGGTCTTCAACCGAGAGCGCTTCGAAGAGGCCCACGACCTCGTGGTCAAAGCCTGGACGCAGCCCGGCCCGTTTCGCTGGGAGGGCAAGCACTACCAGTATCGCGTGGTGAACCCCTGGGCCACGCCCCTCCAGAAGCCGCACCCGCGCATCTGGATCCCCGGCGTGGCGAGCAAGGAGACCGTCGTCTGGGCGGCCGAGCACCGCTACCCGTACCTCGGCCTGAACACCAACTTCGACGTCAGCCAGAAGATCAAAGACCTCTACATCGAATCCGCCCGGCGGGTGGGCTACGAGCCGGGCCCGGAGAACTTCGGCCAGCTGCTCCAGTGCCACGTTGCCGAGACGGAAGAGAAGGCCGAACGCAACGCACGCGAGTTCATGTGGATGCGCGGCGAGTTCACCGGCCTTGCCCACCCGGTGTGGGGCTCGCCGACAGGCTACGGCTCGCGTTCGAACCGCAACGCCCTGATTGAGATCGCCGCCGGGCGCCGCCCGATGATCGTACCGCCGCCGATTAGCCAGCGCCGTCTGGAGCACACCTTCATCTGGGGCACGCCCGACCAGGTAATCACGCAGCTGAAGACGGTGCTCGATAACAACCGCGTCGGCATCCTCGCGCTCTGGGGCAACGACGGGAAGATCGACCACGCCGACTCCATGAGCTGCATTAACCTGATGGGCAAGGAAGTGGTACCGGCCATCCGCGACTACGCGGACGAACTCGGCCTGAAGGATCCGTGGGAGGCGGAGGCGCCAGTCAGCCTTGCGTTGACGCCGCAAGATTCGCTCGTGCCGGCGCGCTAGGGGCCGATCGGCAAGGCCGGCCGAGGTACAGCGAAGCCCAGCGCCCACAGAGGGGCGCGGCTCCTGCGGGACTTCTTAGGTTATCCGGTTCGGAGCGCGTAACAAGGGACGTAGCCGCAAGGAGCCCGGGTAGGGATTCTGCCTCCGCGGGCTGATAGGTCGTTCGCTCAATCGCCGCGCCATGCGCCACAATCTCGCGCATGACCACGAACGACCCCGGCCTCTTCCAAACCATTTACACGACGCGCGCCCTGCGCCGCTTCAAGCCCGACCCTATCCCGGAGGACGTGCTCTTCCAACTGTTCGACGCCGCCATCCGCGCCTCCAGCGGCCAGAACGCGCAGGACTGGCGCTTCATCTTGATTACGGAGCCGGCGGTCAAGGCGAAGATGCAGGAATGGGCGCTCGAAGGGTGGCCCCGCTATCAGTCCCGCTTCGGCGGTGACGAGGCGATCCAGCAGCTCCCGCGCTCGCAACGCCTTTCGCTCAACAGCGTGCGCGATATCGCCCACAACATCGCGACGGTACCGGCCGTCATCGCCGTCCTCGGCATGAAGGGCCGCCACTCGACGCCCGGCGGCAGCACCTTCCCCGCCGTCCAGAACCTGATGCTGACGGCACGTGCCCTCGGGCTTGGCGCCAGCATCTTCAACCTCCCGATCCGGGACGAGCTGCTGACGATGCTCGGCATCCCCGAGAGCAACCAGCTCTACTGCCTCATCCCCATCGGCTACCCGACCGACAAGCAGGGTCCGGTGAAGCGCAAACCCGTCCGCGCGGTGGTCTATAAGGAACGGTTTGGCGAATCGTGGGCGTTCGCGGAAGCCCAGCCGGAGACGGGATTCCAGGAACGGTGGCTTGGCGCGGACGCCGCGGTTAGCGCACGACCATGAGTCCGAGGTGCTGTTCGAACGGGTCGAAGTCGCGGTCGGAATGGAGGAGAGCGACGCCATTCTCGATGCACCACGTAGCGATCAGGCAATCAATTGCTTTGCGCACCGTGATTCCTTTGCGGCGAAGAGTGCGATAATTCACGGCTGCCTTGAGCGCTATGTCGGGCGTCACCATCGGACGAACGTCGAATTCCAACATGTCACGCCGCACTCTCGCGTACTCCAAGTCGTTGGTGAAACCTCGAAGCACCTCAAAGAGCACGAGATCGCCGACGATAACCGTTTCGCGACCGAGCAGATCGTCAAGCAGCACCGCGGCCGGGGTGGCGCTTTTGCGCAGATAGTCAACCCACGCCGATGAGTCAGCTGTCTTCGTCGAATCGTTTGTCAGTTCGCCAATCGTCAAGGTCTCCCTCCCACGTAACACCTTCGTCTCGCATGGCCTGGATTCTTCGTTGTGCACCCATGCGAACGAGACGGCGAAGCGCTTCCTCGACCACGGCCCGCTTGGTTGGGAGCCCGGAATATTCGAGGGCACGCTCCATCAACGCGTCGTCGATTTCGATGTTGGTTCGCATGGGGCTTCCTCCTCTGTGTACTGATCTCACGCTAGCATGTGTAGTGGCGTTCGTCTCTCGAGGCCCAGCGGCAAGTCCTGTGTGTAGCACACCTGTTCTTGACGCCCGCCCGCTCGTCCCCTAGCATCCAAAGATCAAGCACCGGGTGAGGTACATGCCGAAGTACATCTTCGTCACGGGCGGCGTCGTGAGTTCCGTGGGCAAAGGCATTACGACCGCCAGCCTCGGGCGCATCCTCAAGTCACGCGGCGTCTCCGTCTCCATCCAAAAGCTCGACCCCTACCTCAATGTCGATCCCGGCACCATGTCCCCCTACCAGCACGGCGAGGTGTTCGTCACCACCGACGGGGCCGAGACCGACCTCGACCTGGGCCATTACGAACGCTTCATCGACCAGGACCTGACCGGCGCCAGCTCCGTCACCAGCGGCAAAATCTACCAGGCGGTGCTCGACCGCGAACGCCGCGGTGACTATCTCGGCGGCACGATCCAGGCGGTCCCCCACCTAACGAACGAGATCAAGTCGCGGATCTACGGCGTGGCCGAAGCGACTGGTTGCGATGTCCTCATTTGCGAAGTTGGGGGAACCGTCGGCGACATCGAGGGGGAATCGTTCCTCGAAGCGATCCGCCAGATCCGCCACGAACAGCCGCGTGACGCCACGCTGTCCGTCCACGTCTGCTTCCTCCCGTTCGTCGGCGCGACGGGCGAGCTGAAGACGAAGCCAACCCAGCACTCCGTCCGCGAAATCCGCGCCAAGGGCATCCAGCCGGACGCCATCCTCCTCCGCAGCGACCACATCGTGCCGCGCGAGATCTGCGAGAAAGTGGCCGCCTTCTGCGACGTGGAGCCTCGGGCCGTCATCCCCCTGGAAACGGTCTCGACCATCTACGAGGTGCCGCTCCTGTTGGAAGAACGCAGCCTTGGTGATTTCGTCATCGATCGGCTTAACCTCCAGGCGAACGCCCGCGACCTCGCGGAATGGCGGCGGATGGTCGAGCGCTATAAGCACCCGGCGGGCCAGGTGACGGTCGCGATTGTCGGGAAGTACGTGAAGCTGCAAGACGCCTACCTGAGCGTGAAGGAAGCGCTTATGCATGCCGGCATCGCCAACAACGTCGAGGTCGCCATCGAGTGGATCCCGGCCGAATCGCTAGAAACGCGCGCCGCCGAAGAAGTCCTGGCGCGAGTGAACGGGATCATCGTCCCCGGCGGATTCGGAGAGCGCGGCTGGGAGGGCAAAATCCGGGCGGCCGGCTTCGCCCGCACGCGTGGTGTCCCATACCTCGGCCTCTGCCTCGGGATGCAGGCGATGGTCACGGAGTTCGCGCGCAACGTCTGCGGCATGGAAGGCGCGAACAGCACCGAAAACGACCGCGAGAGCCCATACCCCGTGATCAGCCTCCTCGAAGAGCAGCAGGGCATCATCAATAAGGGCGGGACGATGCGCCTCGGCGCCTACCCCTGCCGCCTCGTGCCCGGCAGCCTCGCTTCGCACGCCTATGGTGACGAACAGATCAGCGAGCGTCACCGCCACCGCTGGGAGTTCAACAACCGCTACCGCCAGGTGCTCGAACACGCCGGTCTCGTCGTCAGCGGCGCCAGCCCAAACGGCGCGCTTGTCGAGATCAGCGAGATCCGCAACCACCCGTTCATGCTTGGCACCCAGTTCCATCCCGAGCTGCAATCGCGTCCGAACCGGCCGCACCCGCTCTTTCGCGAGTTCATCGCGGC
>JANXYE010000033.1 GCA_025350285.1 Chloroflexota bacterium | reverse complement strand
CGCGGCGGATCGTCTCGACTTCTGGGAGTTCGGGCACCGGGAAAGGGTAGGTGGCGCCCCAGCGTGGCGCGAGTCCACGGGCGCGCTCACAATCGGACGATGATCACCCACCTGCGCGGAGAACTCGCCCGGATGGACATCGGCGGCCCAGTGGCCGAGGTGGACGTGGCTGGCGTGCGTTACGAGGTGCTCATCCCGCTCTTTCTTTGGCCCGAGTTACAGACGATGGCCGACGCCGCGCCTGAAGGAACCGCGGCGGCGGTCGCCATGCATATCCATTACTCCGCCAGTGCGACGCAGCCGGTACCCGTCCTCGTGGGGTTTCTCCGGCGCGCCGAACGCGACTTCTTCCGGAAGTTCATCACGGTCGAAGGTGTGGGCCCGTTGAAGGCGGCGAAGGCGATGAACGTTTCGGTGAGCACCATCGCCCGCGCTATCGAACAGGAAGACCGGCCGACGCTCATCCGGATGCCAGGCATCGGCGCCCGGGCCGCCGAGAAGATTATCGCCACCCTGCGGGGCAAAGTGGTGGCCGAGGCGGCGATGCATGACAGCGGCATCGACCAGCCGGTGGACGTGCGGCGCCTCGAACAGGGACGAGTGGTGGCCGACGCGGTTGAGGCCATCACGGCCCTCGGCTACCCGCGGGCGGAAGCGCGGCGCTGGGTCGAAGATGCGCGCGCGGTAGACGCCACGCTCACGACCCTCGAAGCGCTTACGCTGGCCGTCCTCCGTGGGCGCGATGCGGGTTAAGGCATTCGCCGCCAACCCGCGGCGGGCCTAGCATTCAGGACGATGGCCAATGATGCACCCTCCGAGGACGGACCCGGCCAGGAGAGCGATGGGGATCCCCACGAACGGGCGGGATGGACCTATTTCGTGATGCCCGTGGCTATCCTTCTGGCGTCGGCGATTGTGGCGGGGGCGTTCTGGCTGACGCGTGGCGGCGACGGCCCCGCGCCGGTGGCCGCGGGCGACTCCGCCTCCCATTCTTCCGGGGCGCCGGGACAACTTGCGGCCTCGCCGGCCGCCGCGGGCCCGGCCGGCTTGCTCGCGACGTTCAACGGCTACGCGAAACAACTCGGGCTCGACGTGCCGAAGTTCGAACAGTGCCTGGGCAACCCGGCCTGGACGAAAGTCGTGAACGCCCACCTGAAACGGGGCATCGACCTTGGCGTGACCGGGACGCCGACGTTCCTGATAAACAACAAGCTGGTGGTCGGCTCGGTTGCGGCGGCGATCTACGAAGAGGTGATCGACGCGGAGCTGAAGGGCAGCCCAACCTCGGCCGCCGAGTACTCCCCGGCCGTCCAGGCGCTTGCGGCGAACGGGTCGTTCCAGATTCTGCCTTCGAAGATCGATGTCTCAGACGCTCCGATTGAGGGCAGCCGCGACGCCCGCGTGATCGTCGCCGAGTTCAGCGACTTCCAATGCCCCTTCTGCAAACGCTTCTTCGACCAGGCGCTGGCATCGATCCGCAAGCGAGAGGGCGCGGACGTGGCCCTGGCCTTCCTGCACTTCCCGATCGTGAAGCTGCACGCGAACGCTGGGAACGCGAGCGGGGCGGCCGTCTGCGCCGCCGACCAGGGGAAGTTCTGGCAGATGCACGACCTCCTGTTCACGAACCAGAGCCAGTGGCAGGACCTGCGCTAAACAACGACGGCTACTCTTCGGCCGATGAGACCGCAAGGTTCCCGAGAATGTAGTTCACGATGCGGCCCGTCCGGTCATGGCCGGCGCTGCAATGAACCAGGACCGGCTTGGGCAGACGCTGAAACTCGTCCCAGGCGCGGTCGTACTGGTCCGGCGTGAACGGCACCGTGAGCTGATCGAGGGTGGCGATGTGCGCGACCGCGAGGCCCACCTCCTGGTAGCGGGCGATAAGCCCCTGGGGAAATGCCTTCTTGTAAAGCCAAAGCTGGTCTTCTTCCAGCAGGCACATGACAGAATTGATGCCGAAGTCCAGCACGTCGCTGAGCCACGACTCGACGACCTCCTGCTCAACGCGGTACTCGGGGCCGGCGGTGTATCCCGGACGCGGGCTGGTGGCGATGAGACCTTCGATAACCCAGTTCGGCATGCTCTGAGTGTATCCGGCTCGGGAGGTCTCGCTCCAGCAGGGGCGGCCGTCGCGGCCAGCCGTCAGCTCGCGCGTTGGAGGATCGGGGCGCCGGACGGACGAGGAGCGGAACCGCTCCGCTCGCGGGGGAGGCGCCGGACCCGCACGTCTGGGCCGAGTCGTTCGAGGCGCACTTCGAGGCCCGTGGCGCCCTCCAGGCCATCGCCGCCCAGGCGTCCGGCGAGTTCCGGCAGAAGGTCAGACGCCGCGTGTGCCGGGGCCATCGCGAAGCTAAGTTCATCGACACCGTCGAGGCGGCGGACCGTGACGCTGGCCGACCGGAAACTCCGCCCCTGCGCGGCCAGCACGGCATCAAGCCGGGCAAGGAGACGGACGGTGCGTGCGCGGGCCTCCAGGCCACCCTGGGCGAGGTCCAGGTTCCACTCACCGGTGAGGGAGTCTTCGCGAAACGGTCCGATGCCGGGTTCGTCTTCGTTCCCGCCGGGGGCGACGATGACGGGAGCTCGCCGTGCCGCGCGGGCCGCGTCCAGAGCGTCCGCGCGGGTGGAGGCCACGCCCGCCCGCACGTCGCAACCCGACCACGCCGTCGCGAGTCCGGCCAACCGCGCGGCCGTCCGCGCTTCGTCCGCGGCCCCGGTGATGTCGATGAACAGGTGGTCGCGCCCGCCGATCGCGACACGAGTTGTCGCGCGGGTGCGGAGAATGGTGGCGAGCCGCTCCATTTCATCGTGGCACGCCCCTGCATTGTCGGCGAGGAACACCGCCCCGGGACAGAGACCGCGGGCCTGTCCGGCGGAGAGGCCGACGAGCACACCGCGGGCGCCGGCCTCGCAGGTCCGGCCGGAGACGAGAGCGTCGGCCCCGTGGCCCTCAATGAGGACCATCGCCCGGCCAGCGAGGGCCGGCCGCTGGCGGACAGCCAGGTGGGCACCGAGGTGGGGAAGCTGGAGGCAGAGGATTCGCATTGGAGAACTCCCGGGGTAGCTGCGCCAATCTTAGAACATACGTTCTCTTTGTC
>JANXYE010000028.1 GCA_025350285.1 Chloroflexota bacterium | reverse complement strand
CCTCCCAACCGCGAAGCCTCAGGAAACGGTGTTCCTGGGCCAGACCTTTGCGGCTGACAAAGATGGGTGGCAGATCACCGTGTCGAATCCGACAACCAAGGGAGCCTGGCCAACTGGCTTGCTCGGGTTCCCGACCATCGCGCGCGGTGTGTACTTGTTGCTGGAGGTGGATTTGTTTAACTCCGGCAAGACCGCTCAAGCGCTCGGGCAGAACCGCTTCAAACTGCACGACGTCGATGGCCGCACGTTCGAGGCCGCCGCGATGCAGGATCGGCTGACCTTGGCCGACCTTTCATTCGGCCAGGATGTGGTTCCTGGCACGACGTTACGAGCATATCTGTTGTTCGACGTCCCGATGGAGGCTGCGGGCCTCTGGCTGGACACGGTGGGCGGCGGGCATATCGTGCTTGGGCGGATGTCGTCCGGGTCCTTCGTGGCAGCGCCTGGGTCACCCGGCGTCGCGCGTTCCTCGGCGCCCCCGAGCACCCCGATGATCCCTTCCGTTCCGGCAAGTAGCGCCGCGTTCCCAGGACAGACCCAACAGGGCGAACCCCCTACGGCGCTCGCTGCAACGTCGGTCGATGCCAACGCCGACCCGATGCGAGTTGTCCTCACCAATACCGGGAAAGCGCTCTCCGCGGGTCAGATTATTGCGGCCTTAGTGAGCGTTTCAGGACGAAACGGCACGGTCTCCCGCTCCGCGAGTTTCGAGCTCCAATCGAAGCTGGCGACCGGCGAAGCCGTCACGATGACGATTCCACAACCGGGCCCGGGCTCCGGCGATGTGGTTATCACGGTTGATGGCAGGCTGGTCTTGCGGTTCACGGTGCTGATTTTCGACCCGGCGGCTCAGGTTCCCGCCGCGAGTTCTGCGCCGGCCAACCTTGTCCCGGCATCAATCGACACAACCTCGGACCCGCTGCGCATCGTGTTAGCAAACGCTGGGGCGGCCCTCGCGGCTGGCCGAGTCATCGCGTTGAGAATTACGGTGGGCGAAAACGGCCTCTCCCAGAGTCGGGTGGCGTCGATGGTCATCGAGTCAGCGCTCGCTCCCGGCGGGGAAGTCTTGCTCCTCGTTGCGCGCCCCGGCTTCGGAGTCGGCCAAATCGAAGTGACGGTTGATGGAGTCCTGACAGCCCGGTTTCCAGTGACAATCTTCGACCCGCGGCCACAGCCGCCGAGCAGCGGGGCCGCGACCGGTCGCTGAGGCGATCGACTTTACCGGTCCACTCGGACATTCCCTGGCCGGTAGCCTTGTTCGAGGTCGCTGATGAGTTCGGCCGTTGTCGCGCCATGCGGGCTCGCCTCGTGAGCGGCCGCGATTGCCTGATCGAACCCCGGCGCCCCGAGAACCAGCGCTGATTGCGCTACTCGGATGTAGTCGATTGCGTGCCCCGGGAAATCTTTGAGAAGTTCGATGTCCCTCTGGCGTCCTTCCGCGATCAGCCCGGCGTTGCCAGCGCTGTACCCAACCCGCATCGCGAACTCCACGTCGGCCCGCCGGTACACAACGACCCATGGCGCCAGGCTAGAGGCCAAGTGGACACGATCGACCGCTTCGGTGCCCCCGTCGAGCTTGAACGCACTCGAGAACACTGCCTCGACCAACAGTAGCCATCCGCCCAGCGCGAAGGACACAACGAGCACCGCGCCTCGGGCGACGTTGCTCAGGGACGGTGGCCTTTGCGACTGGTCGCCGGCCTGCTCGGCCACGTGGCTGAGACCCGCGGCCGCTCCCGCGATCAATGCCGCCAGGGCTACGGTTCCGAGCGAGAGTGGATTGAACATCGAGTACGCGCCGTAACCAAAGAGACCTCCACCGAGAAAGGGGAGGAGAGGAGAGGAGCATTGAGTTCTGAGGGCCTTCCAATAACGGAGGACGATCCAGCCGACGAGTAGCCCGACCGCCAGAGCGCCGGCCACGCCCAGTTGCGCCGGTATCTCCAAAATGACGCTATGCGGACTATCCACGGTGTAGTCCTGGTCGCCGCTCGCCCGCTCGGCGAACCGGCCTGCGAGGTATGGGCGCTCTCGTTCCAGGGGGGCCTCAATACCGGATTGGCCGACCCCAAGCAACGGATGGTTGCGGAGAACAGCGAAGGTCCCGCGCCATATTTCCAATCTCAGCGACGGCGAGTCGGTTCCAGCGGGGGCAGCATTCGACGCGGCGGCCAAGTGCTCAACGCGCTGTCTTAGGGTCTCCGTGTCTCCAGTAAGGAGGCACAGCCCGACGCCGAGTGCCAAAAGCGCCGTTAACGAGACGCTCAGTAGAGTGATGCGTCGGAGCGCCCAACCGTTGGCAATCGCGAGAATCGCGGTCACCACCAGCGCAACGTAGAACGCTGCCAGGCCGGATCGACTGTGCGTCCAGAGGACGCCCGTTTGTAGCGCAAGCAGCCCGCCAACAGCTGCTGAGTAGTGCGGGATACGACTGATGCGTGACCGTTGGTGACATGCGTCGTGGACTCTCAGACTCGCTGGAAGCAAGGCGATGCTAAGGACCAGGAACGCCGCGAACTCGTTGGCGTTTCCGAACGTCGAGAAGACCTGGTCGGGCACGCTCCACGAGAATGGGTCCGCTCCCAGTCGCTGAATCACCGCGTACAGTCCTGTGACGGCCAACCCCCCAAGCCCGAACCGCGCGAACTGAAGGTAAGCTTCGCTGGACCGCACGCTCACAATCGCCGCCGCGAGCAGGACGAGCACGGCCAAGTGGGAGATAATCCCCAGCCGCGTGGCATACCCTCCTAGCATCGACGTAAGTGGATCGGCCGATACGGCGAACGCAAGCAGTTCCGCGACGATCACAGCGGCGGCGATGATCCGGAAGGCCGGTGGGCGGGGAACAATGCGGACGTCCCCGAGAGCCACGCAACACAGGATGAGGAGGAGGACCTGCTTCGGAAGGCGGAAGGCGTCGATGAACGTGGGCGCCATGACCACTGGCAATAGCGCGATCCCGAGCCGCACCGCGACCGCGGACGGCGTCCAAGAGTCACCGAGTCGGGCGAGGCGTCCGATTCGTTCCATGTCCAAGCACTGTGCCGTCTTGGCGACTCTGGATCATCCGGTTGGCGTCACGCTTATCCCGTGAGAACCGAGGTGAGGCGCCCTTCACGACCGAGCCGACCACCGTCACGGCGTTCGAGGCGAAGAAGGTGGCCATGCGCACAAAGGACGGAGGGCCGTTCGCGGACTGGGGGAGAGAGCTGGACGTGCGGCCGGACGGCGAGGCCGAGCAGGTTGCCCGGGACCTCCATGCGCGCGAACTCGTCAGGTTGGCTATCCAGGGCGCGCCCTTGTGGCTCTTCGGTCCTCACTTTCCAGTCCCGGCCGCCGAGGAGTCGGATCGCGGGGACGCCCTCCATGCCGAGATGCTGGGCCGCACGGAGGCGCGTGTTACCGGCCTACACAGTCCCATCGAGCATCGCCAGGATCGGG
>JANXYE010000638.1 GCA_025350285.1 Chloroflexota bacterium | reverse complement strand
GGGCTCCCCCAAAGACCGCTCCGTATCCGTCGCGGCTATGATTGCCGACGTGGGACCCGAGTCTGCGGGCGGCTGCATCGACCTGGCCCTTGATCGCCTGGCTGCGGGCTCCCCCAAAGACCGCTCCGTATCCGTCACGGCTAGGATTGCCGGTGCGGGCTCATGGCCATCTCGCGAATCCTGGCCGCGAGTGGCGAACGAGCGGTTCGCTCACGCACATGCCATGCCGGGGCCTACGCCAAAGTCTGACGGCCACCGGCGGACGGAGGCTCCCAACCGCGCTCCGCGTCCGTTTGCTACGATCGCCCGATGCGCCCGCACGGCCTCGACCGCAACATCCCGCTGCTCTACCTCTTCCTGTTCTTTCGCGACGGGCAGATCTGGATCCCCGTGTGGGTCGTCTTCCTCACGGTCGAACGCGGGTTCAGCCTGACGGAGGTGACCGCCGCGGAGGGCCTCTTCCTTCTCTGCCTCATCGCCCTCGAAGTGCCCACGGGCGCCGTGGCCGACAACTGGGGGCGAAAATGGTCGCTGGCGCTTGGGGCGCTGGTGCTCGCCGTGGCGGTGCTCATCTTCGCCTTCGCCGAGAGCTTCCCGGTGCTGCTGGCCTCGTTCCTGCTCTGGTCGCTGGCTTCCGCCTTGATGTCGGGTGCGGACATGGCCCTCGCGTACGACACGCTTGTCGCTATCGGCCGCGAACGCGAGTACGAGCGCCTGGCCGGCCGAAGCGTCGCCCTCAGCTTCGCCGCCGCCGCGCTCGCTACCCTGGTCGGCGGAGCGGTGGCCGGGCTGCTGGATATTCGCGTCACGATCTTCATCGGCGCGGGCACCTGCCTGCTCGCGGCCGTAACAGCGGTTGCGCTGTCGGAGCCGCGGGCCGTTGCTCACGAACGCAGGCCGGGCCTTATCAGCACCGTACGGCTCGCATTCGGTGAGGTCTGGAAGGTCCGCGACGTGCGCACCGTCGTCCTTCTGGCGGGTGTCGGCGTGGCCGGGATCGAAGGCGTGCAGTACCTGACGCAGCCCTACCTGTACGCGCGCGGCGTCGAAATCGGCGTCCTCTTCTCCGTGCTACAGGTGCCAATGATGGTGATGGGCGTGGTCGGCGGGCTCCTCGCGGCCCGAGTCGGGCAGCATGCGAATGGGGTGCGCCTGCTGGTGGCGTTGCTCCTGGCCGGGATCGCCTCGTACGCCATGCTCGCCGTCGCCCCCGGCCTGACCGCCTATGCGGCTCTGCCGTTGCTCATGGGCCTCGCCGCCTGTGTGATGCCGATCGCCAGTGGCTACGTGAACCGCCGCATCGGCCCGGAACGGCGCGCGACCGTGCTTTCGATCCAGGGAATGGTCCAGAGCCTGACGCTGGCCGGGCTCGCCCCGGCTATCGGGGCGGTGACCGACGGGCCGGGCCTGCCCTGGGCGTTCGTTGCCTCAGGGGCGGTGACCGCGGTCGCTGTTGCCGCGTTCGGGCCGGCGGCCCTGGCGCGGGCAAGAAACGCCGGTCCGCGGCCGTCGCTGCCCGTGTTCGCCGACGATTAGGGCGGCCCGGAAATAGCCCGCCTGGAGCACTCAAGCCGGGCGCTCCGTCCTCCGGCGCCGCCGCGTTCGCGGAGTAGCGCCCCAGACGATAGCGCGCGCTCTCCGGGTTTTCCCTGTGGCTGGGCCGCCGCCGATAATGGCACGATGGGCGGGTGCCCTTGACGGTGCTCATTGTGGATGACTTCGAGCGCTTCCGGGCCGCCGCGCGCGCCGAGCTGGAGAGCGGGAACTTCGTCGTGGTAGGCGAAGCCGCCGATGGAAAGGCGGCCATTGCGGCCGCGGAGTTGCTCAAGCCCGACGTGGTCCTGCTCGACATCTACCTCCCGGACGAGGATGGTTACGCCGTGGCACACGCGTTGGCCGAACGTGGCTCGGAAGCCGCCGTCGTCCTCATTTCGAGCCGCGATGTCAGCGCCGCGGCGATCGCCCGGTATTCGCCGCGTGTCCGCGGCTTCATCAGCAAGTCCGAATTCAGCTGCATGCGCCTCGCTGCCCTGCTGGAGGCCGCCCCGTGAGACACAGGCCGCCGTCGTGGACCTCGTTTGCCGCGGTCATCCTCTGGATCATCGCCGTGCCCGCCGGGCTGAGCCTCGCCTTCGGTATCGACCGGTTCATGCGGGATTACCCGCAGACGAAGGACGCGTGGCTCACGCCGGGGCTCTACAGCCTCGTAGTGGCCGCGGCTGCCTGCGGCACTGTGGGGATGGTGATCGCGCTGCGCCGGCCGCGGCACCCCGTCGGCTGGCTTTTCCTCACGCTGTCGCTCCTGATCACGACCACCGGGGTGGTGGATGGTTGGCTCGCCTACGCGTTGCTCGTGCAACGGGACGGTGCGCTCTTGCCACGGGTGGTCGCCTCCCTGGATCGGGCGGAATTCGTCTTCTGGCTACAGATCCTCGCGTTCGCGCTTCTGCTTACGCCGACCGGGCACCTCCCCTCACTGCGTTGGCGACCGGTGGCGTGGCTCATCGCGGTGGTCCCTCCCGTCGGCTTCCTGCTCATCCTGGTGACGCCGGGAAGCCTCGCGTCGCCGCTGCACACCGAACAGAACGTCCTGGGCTGGAGTCTGGCTGATTCGGCGCCGTTTTCGGTGGCGCGTGCCGGGGCCGGTTTCGGGCCGACGCTCTTGCTGGTGGTCGCCGCCGCCTCGCTTTTCGTGCGGTTCCGCGGCGCGGAGGCCCTGGAGCGCCAGCAGCTTAAGTGGGTTGCCCTGGGCGCGGCCTCGATTCCGCTCATCGGCGTAGCGCAGTTCGTGTTCGTGGTGACTCACGTGGGTGAAGATCGGTCGGACGTCCTGGGCGCCATGGCGGGCGTCTTCCTCGCCGCTATCCCGATCGCCACTGGCGTGGCCATCCTCCAGTACCGCCTCTACGACCTGGGAGTGATACTCAGCCGGGCGGTCACCTGGGTCATCCTCACCATCGCCCTGGGCGGGCTCTACGTGTGCCTTGTGCTTCTCGCGGGGGTGGCATTCTCCGGTGTAGGAGACAGCTCGGCGATCGGCGTTGGTCTCGCCACGGCGGCCGTCGCCTTCGCCTTCTCCCCCGGCCGCCGCCGTCTCCAGGATGTCGTCGATCGACGCTTCAACCGGCGGCGCTGGGACGCGGTGCGCCTCGTAACCGAGTTCACCGGCCGCCGTACGAACGAACCACGCGCCACGATCGATGCTGTCCTTGCCCGCGCGCTGCAGGCCCCAGACCTCTCCGTGAGCTACTACCTCGCTGGCCGGGCCATCTGGGTCGATGCCGGCGGACAGGAAGAGGCAGGACCCTCCCTGCCGGGCTCGTTCGTAGTCGAACGTGACGGGCGAATGATCGCCGCTCTCTCGGGCATCCCGCCGGATGCTGGCCAGGAGCCGACGGTCCGTGCGGTGGCATCGGCCGCCGCG
>JANXYE010000611.1 GCA_025350285.1 Chloroflexota bacterium | reverse complement strand
AGCGGCGGCCGTCCTGGTCCCAGAGCCAGGCGCCCTTCGCGCGGACGAATACCTTGTCGAAGCCAATCAGTTCGAGGACGCGGCGGAAGCGGTGGTTCACGTGGGCGGCGTAGCGGTCGTAGACCTTGTCGCGGCTCTCTTCGAAGGCGTTGGCGAAAGACATCGGCCTGGGCGACGGGCCGCCGGGTGCTTCGCGGGCGGTGGTCGCTGGTGGGGCCTCTGCGGTGGTCGTCATTGGCGTATCGTAGCGGGTGGACGGCCCAGGGCCACGCGCTCGCGCGGTAAACGAAGACGAGGTTCGACGAGGACTGATGGACCTAAGAGTGAGTGCGGGAGTGCAGGCACGGTTCGCGGCGAACGAGGCGCTCCTTAGCCGCTTCGCAGCGACGGCCGCAAACAGCCGCGGGCGGGAACGCGCGGAGCCGGCCCAGGCCCTGCGTTCCGCCTACCAGCTCGACCGTGACCGCATCCTTTACACCAAGGCCTTCCGGCGGCTGAAGCACAAGACGCAGGTGTTCATCGCGCCCCAGCTGGACCACTTCGTGACGCGGCTGACGCACACGCTGGAGGTGGCGCAGGTTGCCCGCACAATCACGCGTGCGCTGAACCTGAACGAGGACCTCGCGGAGGCGGCGGCCCTCGGGCACGACATCGGCCATGGGCCGTTTGGCCACGCCGGCGAGGAAGCCCTGAGCGAATGCCTGCCGGAGGGCTTTCGCCACAACTACCAGTCGGTGCGTGTGCTCGATCGGCTGGAAGGCGAGGGGAAGGGCCTGAACCTGACGCACGAGGTGCTCGACGCGATCGAGAAGTCGAGCAAGGTGCGCGACGACATCATGGCCGAGGCGTGGGGCGTGCCGGAGACGCTCGAAGGGCAGGCCGTGAAGCTGGCGGATGCTATTGCCTACGTGAACCACGACATCGGCGATGCGGTGCGCGCGGGGCTGATCACGGAGGCGGACCTGCCCGCGACGGCTCACCGGGAGCTCGGCGTGACCCACTCGGAGCGGCTGAACACGCTCATAAGCGATATCGTGGAGGCGAGCTGGGCGGCGACGGGCGAGGTCGCTGGCGATGCCCGGCCGGTGGTCCGGTTCAGCCAGCGCGTAGGGTCGGCGGCGAACGAGTTACGGGAGTTCATGTTCGAACGCGTCTACCTTTATGACGCCACGAGGCTGGAAGCGGAGCGCGGCAAGCGCGTGGTGATCTTCCTCTTCCAGTACTTCCGCGACCACCCGGAGGCGATCGAGTCCGGCTTCTGCCTTGCGGAAGACCCGCCGGAGCGGCGGGCGGCGGACTACGTGAGCGGGATGACGGACCGCTACGCGTTGCGGGTCGCGCGGTCGTTGGGGAGCGCGGAGGCGGAGGCCTGGCGGGTGTGATCGCCCAGCGTGCCTCGGCCCGGTATGCTCGCCCTTCGTGACGACCATCGATCGCCCGCTTGGCCATATCCGCGTTGTCGAGTTGGCGGGCGTTGAGACGGCGTTCTGCGGAAAGCTGTTCGCGGACCTTGGCGCGGACGTGTTCTCCGTCGAGCCGGCGTGGGGCAGTGCGTTGCGGCGGGTCGCGCCGTTCGTGCGGGACGAGGACGGCGCCGAGGTGAGCGCCGCGTGGCTGTCGTACTCGTTCGGGAAGCGCGGGGAGACCCTCGATCTGGACAGCCCGGAGGGCCGCGAAGGGCTCGACGAACTCCTGCAGGACGCGGATGTCCTCATCCACGGTCTGACCACGAAGGCGGCGCTTGCGAGGGGACTCGGGTTGGAGCGGCTTCAAGCGCTGCACCCGGCGCTGGTCATTGTCGCGATCACGCCCTTCGGGTCGGACGGGCCGTATTCCGAGTGGCGCGGTTCGGATGTGGTCCATCTCGCGATGGGCGGCTACCTGCATATGACCGGACCCGAGGACGGGCGGCCGATCAAGCCGTCGGCGCCGATGCAGTCCTACCTGCATGCCGGGAACCACGCGTTCGCCGCTGCGTTGCTGGCACTCCGGCGGCGGGCGAGGACGGGCGCGGGGGCGTTCATCGACCAGTCCATCCGCGACACGGCGACATGGATGCTGACGCACACCTACCAGCACTGGGACATGCTGGGCATCAACCTGAAGCGCCAGGGCTCGGGGCGCGACATGGGGTCGAAACGGCGGCTGAAATCGGTCTATCCTTCCGGGGAAGGACACGTCGTCTGGATGTTCACGACGGGCCACATCGGCGCTCGGCCGAATCGTGCGCTGGTGGCCTGGATGGCGCGTGAGGGCATGGCCCCGCCGTGGCTACAGGAACTCGACTGGGATGGGACCGACCTTCTCGGCTCGGCGGAGGACATGGTCGAACAGATGGAGGCGGCGTTCGGCGCCTTCTTCGCGTCCCACACGGGCGAGGAATTGCTGGCCTTCGCGATTGACAACGGCCTCATGCTGGCACCGGCCAACTCGGTGGCCGAGGTGGCGGTGGACCCCCAACTCGCGGAGCGCGACGCGTGGCGCACGATCGACCAGCCGGGCTTCGGCCGCATCCGTGTGCCCGGCCCGCCGGTACGGATCGCTGGCGCCAGGTGGGAACCCCGCGGCCCAGCGCCGATGGGGTTCGCCCCCGTCGCGAAGCGCTCGGCGGCTGGCCCTCACCCCCCGGCCCCCTCTCCCGACCCGGCGGGAGAGGGGGAGAGCGGGCTTCCGCTGACGGGGATTCGGGTGCTCGATTTCGGATCGACGCTGGCCGCGCCGGTTGTCGGGCGGCATCTCTCTGACTTTGGAGCGGATCTGATCAAGGTCGAGTCGCAGACGCACCCGGACACCCTGCGCGTGGGGACGCCGTACGCGGGCGGGGTCGCGGGCATCGACCGGTCGGGGTACTTCGCCGCCTACAACGCGGGCAAGCAATCGTTCGCGCTCAATCTACAGGCGCCGGGCGCCCGGGACGTGGTGCGGCAGTTGGTCGAACGTTCGGACGTGTTGCTCGAGAACTTCGCGCCGGGAGTGATGACCCGGCTTGGGCTCGATTACGAGACCCTTCGCTCGTGGAACCCGCGGCTCATCCTGGCGAGCCATAGCCTGCAGGGGCAAACGGGGCCGCGCTCGCGCCACCGCGGCTACGGCCAGATCGCGAGCGGCATGACCGGCTGGTATGACCTCACCGGCGAGGCGGGCGGCGAGCCGCTGGGGCCGTACTCGGCCTATACCGACTTCCTTTCGTGGCCGTTCCTGCTCTCAGCGATCCTCATCGCGCTCGATGTTCGCGAACGGACCGGCGAGGGGACGCGCATCGACCACGCCCAGGTCGAATCGTCGTTGCACTTCCTCGCGCCGCTGTTGCTTGAGTATGAACGGAGCGGGCAGGCACGTACGCGCCAGGGCAATGCGGAGGACGACGCGGTGCCTTCGAACACCTACCCCTGCCGCGACGGCGAGTGGATAGCGATCAGCGTTGATAGCGACGAGCGCTGGCGGCGGCTCTGCGAACTCCTCGGCATGGGGGACGAGGCGGATGACCAGGGCCTCGCGACTCTCGTCGGGCGAGCGGGCCAGCGGGCACGAATCGATGCGGCGATCGACCGTCGGACACGGGACCGCGAGGCCCATCAGCTCGTCGAGGAGCTGCAGGAGGCGGGCATCTCGGCCGGCCTCGTGGCCCGCGCCTCGGACCTGTTCGCGGACCCACAGTTCACCCACCGGGGGTTCTTTGTGCGTCTCCCGCACGAAGAACTGGGGGAGCACGCGGTGATCACGCACAGCTTCCGCGTTTCGGGGATGGCCGCCGGGCCGTTTACTGGCGCGCCACGGCTGGGCGAAGACACGTATGCTATCGCCCGCGAGCTGCTCGTCATGGACGACGAAACGTTCGCCGAACTGACCGCGTCGGGCGTGCTGAACTAGCCGGGCGAGGCCCGGGAAAGACGGGACCATGCAATTCACGTTCACCGAACCCCAGGAGCGGTTCCGAGCCGACCTCAAGAGCTTCCTCCAATCCGAAGTCGGGCCGGGACGGGGCAACGGCGGCTCGGACCGGGCGTTCAGCAAGAAGCTCGCCGAACGAGGCTGGATCGGCGTGGCCTGGCCGAAGGAGTATGGCGGTCAGGGCCTCGGCGCGATCGAGCAGATGATCTACACCGAGCAGATGATCCTCGCGAACGCGCCGCGCGGACACCAC
>JANXYE010000588.1 GCA_025350285.1 Chloroflexota bacterium | reverse complement strand
GCGCCCTCGTTCGCTCCTTCAACGAGCACCTGAACGACCTCGATGCGTTTCTCAAGCTCGTCCGGGCGGAATCTGGAGACGCGACGCCGTTCCTGCTTGGGCACAGCATGGGCGGCTGCGTGGCCGCCCTCTACGCGGAGGTGCGGCAGCCCGCGCTCAAGGGCCTCGTGCTCAGCGGCCCGGCCGTCAAGCTGCCGGGAGGCCTGGGCCTGAAAGTCCTCACGCTCGTGATGCGCGGCGTCGCGAAGGTCCGACCCTCGGCCGCGATGCGCCCCTTGAAGGCCGCGACCGTCTCGCGCGACCCGGCCGTGGTCGCCTCGTACGAAAGTGACCCGCTCGTCTGCCGCGGCGGCATTCCGGCAGGGACGCTCGTCGCCATAGGCCGCGCCATCACCCGCATCCAGGCCGGGATGGAGTCGATCACGATGCCCCTGCTGCTCCTCCACGGCACGGCGGATGAGCTATGCGAACCGGAGGGCAGTAAACAACTCGATGCGCGCGCCGGTTCGACCGATAAGACGCTTAAGCTCTACGAGGGCCTCGCCCACGAGGTGCTGAACGAGCCAGAGAAAGAAGAGGTGCTGGGCGACCTGCGGGAGTGGCTGGACGCCCGGCGCCAATGATCGCGAGCCGTCCGGGACGGCCCTGGCGCGCTCTCATCGTTCGTCCTGGGCTCACTTCCTTAGAGACAGATATACGACAGCGGTGCGTCATTCGGCCAGCCGGAATAAGCACCACATCGCACCTCCGAGCGTAGAGTGTCGCACGTCACCGACCGAATTCATCACCCACAGGAGCCACAAATGCCCGGACCGCTCGCCGATATTCGCGTTATCGACCTCACCATGTGGGTCCAGGGGCCGATGGCGAGCACGCTGTTGGCGGACCTCGGGGCCGACGTGATCAAGGTCGAAAAGGCCGGCGTCGGCGACTTCGCCCGAAACCTGCGGAGCGTGTTCGGGGTCGATCTGCGCCGGGGCGACGAGCCGAACCTCCTGTGGACCATCTGCAACCGCAACAAGCGCGGCCTCGCCCTGGACCTGCGCGACCCACACGCTCGTCCGGTGTTTGAGGCACTCGTGCGCGCAGCCGATGTCCTGGTAACGAACCTGATGGCGGGCGCGCTCGCCGAATTCGGCGCCGATGAAGCGAGCGTCCGCGCGATCAACCCGCGCATCGTCTACGCGCGGGCCGCTGGATTCGGCGAATTTGGCCCGTGGGCGGATGACCCCTGCCAGGACACGGTGGGCATGGCCTACGCCGGGTTTCTGTTCACCTGCTCGCCCGATGGCGTAACGCCCTACTATCCGCCAGGCGCGATGAGCGACGTGATCTCGGGCACGATGATGGCCTTCGGTGTGCTCGCCGCACTGCGGGAGCGGGACCGCACGGACGAAGGCCAGTACGTCTCGACCTCGCAGCTCCAGTCACTGCTCTGGGTGCAATCGCTGAACTTTGGGGCGGTCGCGAACCTCGGGACCCCGTTCGAATTCTCGAGCCGGACGGCGCCACCGAACCCGATGTTCAACACCTACCTCTGCGGAGACGGGCGCTGGCTGGCGCTGGGGATGGCCGTCCCGGCGATGTGGCCAGCGATGTGCGAGGCGATTGAGCGCCCGGATCTCGTGAGCGACCGGCGCTTCGCTGACATGGACGCGCGTCGAAGCAACAGCGCCGAATGCACGCGCATCCTCGACGCTCATTTCCTGACGGGAACCGCCGAACGGTGGCTGACGGCGCTCCGTGCACGGGGACTGTGGGTCGCGCCGATCAACCGTATCGAGGACCTGCCAGCGGACCCGCAGGTGGCCGCGAACAACCTCGTAATAACGCTCGCCGATGGTTCGAAGGCGGCGCGCATGCCATTCACCCTGCGGGGCCACGAACCCGGCCGCGGGCGCGCGCCCGAGCATGGGGAGCACAGCGACGAGGTGCTATCCGATATCGGCTTCGAAGGCGAGGCCGTGCTCGAACTGCGCGCGGCGGGCGTCGTCTGGTAGTCGCGCGCCGTATACTGGAGGCGGAGACAGCCCATGACGACCGCCACCATTAGCCGCCAAACGTCCGCCCACGAACTGGAGCAGGGCGACCACATGGATGCCGCCGAGTTCCACCGGCGCTATCTGCTGCACCCATGGCTGAGGAAGGCCGAACTCATCGACGGAGTTGTCTACGTGCCATCACCCGCCCGTTCCCGCCAGCATGGTCATCCGCATTTTCAGCTTATCGGTGAAATGCATGCCTACGCGAAGATCACGCCCGGCGTCATCGGCGACGACAACGCGACGTACCGCGCGGGCCCACGCGACGAGCCGCAGCCCGACGTCATGCTCCGCTGGGACGCCGGCCACGGCGGGCGCTCGTACCTTGATGATGGCGGTTATGTAAGCGGCGTGCCAGAACTCGTGGCGGAGGTTTCTGGTAGTTCACGCAGCTACGACCTGCATGAAAAGAAGGACCTCTACAGGCGTATGGGCGTCCAGGAGTACGTCGTCTGGCAGACGGAGGAGGGCCGCCTCGACTGGTGGGAGCTCGTCGATGGCGAGTACCTCCCGCTCCCACCTGAGGCGGACGGCACGATTCGCAGCCGTGTCTTCCCCGGCCTCACGCTGCGCCCGGCCGATCTGCGTTAAGGGTCAGCGCACGACGACATGGTTGAAGTCCTTGCGCGCGG
>JANXYE010000498.1 GCA_025350285.1 Chloroflexota bacterium | reverse complement strand
GGCCGCGAACGCCAGCCGCGCCGCCGTGAGCGCCGCGCCACGCCCGGCTCGCCAGCGGACCTCGCTCCCGAACAGCCCGCGAGCCGCCAGCATCCCGCGCCCTCGCCCCGCGCGCTCGCGGTCGAGCACCTCGAGCAATCGCGTTTCCGGGTACATCCGGTCCATGGCCACGTCGAATCGGGCGTATTCGCGGGGGATGCGCAACCAGCTCCCCAGCGTCCGCCGTGCGTGATGCCACCCGATACCCTGGTCGTTGAACACGAACCGGCAGCCGGCGTTGTGCATGCGAAGTCCGAGTTCGATATCCTCCGCGCGCGTGAACCGTTCGTCGAACCCGCCCGCGCGCAGCAGCCGCTCGCGCCGCACCAGCGCGTTCCCAGTAAAGAACTGGCGCCAGGTGGGGGCATAGAGCCCGGCGCTCATCCGCTCGTACTCCCGCCGGAGCGTCTCGGCCTCCCAGTAGTTCCAGGGCGTCGGCGACCAGCCCGGCGGCGCCAGCAGTGGGCCGAACGTGACCACCTCCGGGCCGCTTTCGGCCGCCACGAGGTGGGTCTCCAGCCAAAGTGGGTCCGCGTCCACGTCGTCGTCGATAAACGCGATGTAGGGCGCCGAACTTGCGCCCACGCCGAGGTTCCGCGCCGCGCCCGGCCCGCCGTTTGCGGCGGTGGTGAGCACGCGGATGCCCAACGACGCCATCAGCTGCACCGGGATGCCGCCCGCGACCGGCGGCGAGCTGCAGTCATCAACCACGGTCACCGAGAAATCCCGGAATGTCTGGCGGTCCAGCGAGGCGAGCGTCCGCAGTAGCCGCGCATGCCGGTTAAAGGTCGGGATCACGACCTCGACAAGCCCCATCGGTCATCCTCCGCCACCGCGTCGCGGCCCCAGCGCGCCTTCACGGGAAGCAGCAGCGCGAGCGCCAGCACGAGCCCGAGCACCGTCGCGCTGCGCGACCCGATGAACGCCAGGTCCACCCGCCCATATCCGAGATACATCAGCAGGGCCGCGGCCAGCACCATTGGCTGGACTGGCAGAGCCTCGCCACGAACCCACTCGCGGCAGGCGGTCACGCAACGGCGGAACGCGACGAGCCACAGACCCAGGAGGACAGACGCCCCGATGAGGCCCATCTTCAGCCAGAGCCAGAGGATGTTCTGGTGCGGCGTATACGACTGTAGTGGCCAAAAATCGAGCAGCGGAAGCGCGATGTATTGCGTGAACGGCCGCCCGAAGCCGACTCCGAACACCGGGCTCTCCTGAAGTGTCCGCTGGATGTCGGTCCGCTCGTCCGCCCGGTACTGGTCGCTGCTGCGGTCGCGGGCGTCCGGGTTCACCTGGGAGCGTATCGCCCGCGCCGGCTCACCGATCGCATCCGCGCCGTCGTTCCAGTAGGCGCCGAGGTAGCCCATGGCGAGGAGCACGACCGGTATGGCCGTCCCGATAAGCAATACGGGGCGCTTCGGCAGCAGCAGCCAGCCCAGCACCAGCACGCCAAGGATGAGCACCAGGACACCGCTTCGCCTGCCGGTCATCGACATCGCGACGACCATCAATAACGCGTACGCCGCCACGGTCCACCGTTCCCCGGCCGTCCGCGCCCGCAACAGGAGCCCACAGCCGAGGATGAACCCGAGCGCCAGGAACAGCCCTGTTTCGTGCCCGAACCACGATTCCTTGGGCAGATCGACCACGCCGCTCTGGAGGTAGACCAGGTAACGAAAGAGGGTGTTGAGCGCGAGCCCGCCCGTCGCCGCAAGCGCGACGGCGAGCGTCCGCCGGCCGCCGAACCCGCGCATCCGCCACACGCAGAAGAACATCAAGGCGCCGAAGATCAGCCCACGGGCCTCGTGGTAGGCAAGGTTGAGCTGCCCGCCCTGCGAAAGCCCGTACGCCAGCCCCAGCAGAATCACCACTGGCACACACCACGCCAGTACCGGGAGCCGGACCAGCGCTTCCGTCTTCGAAGGCCGCAACACCAGCCCCACGGCGCACAGCGCCACCATCAGTTCGAACGGGTTCGTCTTCAGCGGCATCAGGTTCGCGACGCCTGCCGGCAACTCCCAGACCGCTTTGCTCAGGGGCCCTGTTATGCCAACTTCAGCCGGATCGATGATGACGCCCGCGGCGAGCAAAACGACGATGAAGCGGTCCGGCCAGGCCAGTGCCGCAACGATAGCGGCGAGCGCCAGCGGGATGACCACCGCTCCCGGTCCGATCGTGACAACCGCTCCCGCCGCGACAACGGTCGCCAGGCCACACGCCGCAACCCCGGCGGCGCCACTCGAACGCAGCGCGGCCGCGACATTGGGGAAACGGGCGCGGGCAATGGCGGTCATCGGCTCAACCCACCGCATCCAGGCTCAGTAGCCCCACGAGCGCGACGGCTACCAGCACGACGGCAGCCAGCGACTCCGAAGGCAAGAGCGAACGCACCGGCTTCCAACTCAACACCGTCCCCAGCGCGACAAGCACGGCAATCAGCACCATTTATGCCACCTCAGCGCGGCAGGGCCAGCAAGCGGTCGATCCAGCCGGGCACGTTGGAGTGCTGCCGGTTAATCACGACGCCAATGATGTTCGCGTCCTGTAGCAGTTCGAGGACTCGCTCCAGGTCTCGCCGGGTCGTCTTCCCCGCCCGCACAACCACGATCACACCGTCGCAGCGGTTCGCGATGACCGGCGCGTTCATCGACTTCAACGTTGCTGGCAGGTCCATCACAACGAACCCGTTCGAGTCTTTCATCTGGTCAATCACCGAAGGCAAACGTTCCGAACGCGCCAGCCGTGCCGGGTCCCCCGCCACGGAGCCGGCGGTCACCACGGTCATGGGCGCCTGGCGGAAGCGGTTGACCACCGCTGGCAGGGTCGCCGTGCCGTCCAGCACGTCCGAAAGCCCGGGCCGGCCCTGGAGCCCGTATTCGTTCCCCACAGAATGCGTCTGGAAGTCAGCATCGACGAGCATCACCTGCGCGCTGAAGTCGTGCGCCAGGCAACTCGCCAGCGAGATCGCCATCGTCGTCTTGCCGTCCTTATAGTTGGGGCTGGTAATGCCAATCGCCAGTGCTCGGGGCAGGCTCTCGCCGTCGAACCCTCCCGGTCGCGGGCCGGCGTCCGCCACCCCGCCGCGCACGGACTTGAACCCCCGTGCCGCGAACGGCGACTGTTGAGCGGCCACCGCCGCTGACGGCCGCCCAACTCGCAGCCTCGGCGTCGCCTCTGTCAGTCCCGCCATGCCCTCGATCTCCCGGATCGCCTCCTGCAACTCCGCGCGCGTCCCGCTGTCCACACCCCTGCTCATGAGGCCAACCGTTTTTCTTCGGGGATAGGCGAAATCGAAGCCGCCACCTTCCGTCCGTAGTCCTTTCGCAGCGGCGCGATCCAGCGGAAGGGCGTGTAACCGCCGAGCAGCCGTGCCTCCCGCGGGCGCAGGTTCGGCACGTACCCGAGAACGGGCAGGCCAAGCCCCGCGAGGTCATCCTTCGAACGAATCGAATGGTCCGCGCGGTACGCCAGGTAGAGGTAAACGACCGCGATCACGATCCCCAGGAAGAGTCCGGCCGCCGGGTAACC
This sequence comes from Chloroflexota bacterium, assembly GCA_025350285.1. Taxonomy (GTDB): domain Bacteria; phylum Chloroflexota; class Dehalococcoidia; order Tepidiformales; family Tepidiformaceae; genus JANXYE01. Next base: position 1,255 of record JANXYE010000498.1, on the reverse strand, counting down.
CAGCCGCTTCGAGGCCGGCACGCCGAGCGCCGCCGATGGCACGCGCGGCTGATCCTGCACTTCGAATGTTGTGTCCCGCGCGGTCGCGCTCCCGGCCGCGGCCTGAAGCTGCGCATCCTGCAGCGACTGCGAGAGCTTGTCCACGGTCTTCGCTTGCGCGTCTGCCCGCGCCTGGATCGCGAGGTAGTCTGTGTCCGTCCCAGCCTTGTCCACGCCGGGATGGGCCTTCAGGTAGGCGGCAAGCGAGGCCCGTGTCTTGGCAAGCTCGTCCTGGGCGAGGCCTGCCTGCTTGGTGAAGTAGTCCACTACGGTCTGGAGTTCCCGCGTGTTGTCCGCAGCCGCCCGCGCCTGGTAGCGCGCCAGCATCGCGGCGGCGAGTTTCTGAGCCTGCTCGCCCGTCGCCGCGCTCGCCTTAATCGCCACGAGGTTCGGTCCAACCACCACCACCGCCACGGCCTTAGCAACGGCGTCCGCGGCTGCGTCTAACTCGCCACGCGGCGCATCGCCGCCGGTGAGGCCCGCTTCGATAGCCACCGACTCGCGGAAGCTGCCCGTCGCCAGCAGATCGGCGATAACCTGCACCTGCGCTTTCGCTGGTGTGTTCGCCGGATCAAGCGACCCGGCCGGCGTCGTGTTCGGCGGTCGGGAAACCCAGGCCGTTCCTGTCGATTCGTACAATGAGGTGTGGTGCACCAGCAACAGCACCAGCGCCGGCACGGCCAGCACGGGGAGCAGCGCTACCCAGAGTCGGCGAAAGGCGGTTTCAACGAGCTTCCTGGGAATCACGCCCAACCCTCCTCTGGCGACGGTTTTCAAACCCAAGACTAGGGCGCACAAGTGGAGCGTTCGTTGAGCGCCCGGTTTCGGTTCGGGGATTCGTTACCATCGCGTAACCCCTCGGCCACCGCTTCTCCTACACCGTCCCGGAAGCGTCGGGGCGCAGGCGGGAGGCGGGAGGCGCTCCCCCGCGACGGCTGGACAATTTCAGAGACGTTCGTCCGCTCGGCCAGCTTCCGCACGCTTTGGCCCGCGGGCCTGCCCCGAGCTGGCGCCCAAGAGCGCGCCTTCGTGGCCTACGAGCGGCTGCCCGGGGAGTCCGTGGCCTGCGCTCGTCGTGATCGCCCGGGCGAGTGAGCCCTGGTGCAGCCGCGAGTGGCTGGCGGGCGGGCTGTGCCCTACTGCGTCGGCGAATCCTGCGCCTCGCGCAGGCGGGCACAGAGCGCGGCCATAATCGCCCGGTCCAGGCCCGGGACGG
>JANXYE010000450.1 GCA_025350285.1 Chloroflexota bacterium | reverse complement strand
CCCGCGCCAAAACGCGATGCCGAAATGGGTCTACCGCCAGGGCATTGGCGAACTGGCGCGCCTGCTGTGGGCGGCCGGGCGCCCGACGGTCCACCTCGGCTGGGCGGTGACGGCGCTCGAACGCGGCGGTGGCGGATGGATCATCGCTGGCGCGAAAGGGCGGACTGGCACTTTCGGCGCCGTTCTGCTCAGCGCCGCGCCGCGCGCCGCCTCCGCCATCCTCGAACGATCCACCTTCGAGGTCCGCGATGCGACCGTGGCCGCGCTGGCCCGCGCCACGTCCCGCACGATCATCGCCATCGCGCTCGGGTTCGAAGAGGCTGGCGTTGCGCCGCCTGCGTATGCACTGGTGAATATCGACCGCGCCCACGATATCAGTTGGCTCGCGTTCGAAGACCAGAAGCCGGGCTACGTCCCGGCGGGGCATCGCGTCGTCATGGCCCACCTGGCTTCGCACTGGAGCCTCTCAAGGTTGCACGAACCCGACCGCGCGCTCGTAGCGGAAGCCGAGCCAGCCATTCGCTTGTTGTCCGGGGTGGTCGCGCCCGTGCGCTGGTCGAAGGTCGTCCGCTGGCCGGAGGCGCTGCCCGATACGCTGCTCGACCAGGCCGCTTTTGCCGCGCCCGAGTCCGATGGCCTCTTCTTCGCCGGCGACGCGTTCACCGGCGGGCGCGTGCACCTCGCCCTCGAAGACGGCCTCGCCGCGGCCGCGCGCGTCGTTGATTATGTCGCCTATTCGAGGTAGACCGGGCCACTCCGCCGGGCGAACATGGAGCGGTGAACACCCCCGTCACCCCGTGGGTCCTGGCAGGGCGGATCATCTCCATCATTGGGATGGGCTTTACGGCGGCGGCGGCGATCCTGCTCGCGATCGTCCCGTCGATTTGGGCGGCCATCGCCGGGGCGGCGTTCATCCCGTTTTTCGTCATGATCGCGCTGGTCGAACGGTACTCCGCGAAGCACGGCTTGATTGGCCCGGAAACGGCGGCCACGGCCGCGGACGATTAGCCGGGAAGCCGGGGACGAGAGCCCAAGATCAGTACACGAGACGTAAGCGCCGACGGAGCGGCGCGGCTCCTGCGTTTAGCGTCCCTCGAGCAAGCGAGCATTCTCTTCTTCGCGGTCGGCCGCGGCCAGCAACGCTGACCGGGCTCCCGCATCCGTCTCGGCGGCGGCCAAGGTCCGATAGATAGTGGCGCCGCCGCGTTCGAGCTGCGCGAGCAGAGCTTTCTGTCCGGGCGCATCCTGGCCGGCGAACAGCCCGACCATCGTCTGCTGGGGCGTGAGGCGCGGTTCGAGCACGATCTGGGTCTGGGTGACGATCGCGCAGACGCGGCCCTCCGCGCTGCGGATCGTCGTCTGCCAGACGTGTGTCCGCTTGCCGCGATGGAGGGCGACGCACTCCGCCGTGATGGTGGTGCCAGCAGCGGCCGGTGAGAAGAAGTTCGTTTTGGACTCGATTGTCGTCGTGCCGTAGCCATCCGTGAGGTTCAGGCCGGTGGCGAGGCCGCCGAGGGCATCGGCGAAGCCCATTATCGCGCCGCCGTGCATCACGCCGGGCACGGTCCTAAGGTCGTCGCGCACGAAGACTTCGGCGAGGATTCGTTCGGGCGCCGCCTCCGTGAACCTGATTCCGAGAAACTCACCGAAGAACCCGGCGGATTGTTGTTGAAGCCGTTCGAGTACGTCCATGGCGGGGAGTGTAGTCGAAGCGTCGGCCCGGCGATCAACTACCAGACTGGTCGCGCCGTACGCGGGGACGGCCCGCGAACCGGCCGGCTAGTGGCTCAGGAAGCTGCCTTCGTCCGTCTGGAGGTGCTGGACGTCGTTGAGGCTGTGGAGCGCTCGCACCCCGTGACCGGCCGCGACGACCGAGACCGAGGTGTGCGCCGGGCGGAAGAACATGTCGAAGGGAGAGCCGATGACGTGGCCCACGTAGGCGTTGATGACGCCGCCGTGGCAGGCGACCACCACGCGTTTGCCTTCGTTCGCGGCGATGATGGTTTCGATCGCGTTCACCGTGCGCCGCCGGAACTCGAAGCTCGACTCCGAGTAGGGGTACACGTCCCACTTCTTTTCGTGCAGCATGCGCTCGCGGATCCCGGTCAGGAGATGCTCGCCCATGAACTCGACGGCCGACTGATCCGGTGGGATGTCCCGAAAGACCTCGACCTCGCGGAGGTCGTGAAGGACGACCGGTTCGAGGCGGTGATGGCGGGCGATCTGGCGTCCGGTTTCGAGTGCCCGCTTCAGTGGGCTGGCGTAGACAACGTCCACATGGAGGGTCGAGAACTTCATCCCGACGAGCAGCGCCTGGCGCTGGCCGCGCTCACTCAGGGGCGGGTCAATGGTCTCGCCGAATGGGCCACCGCGCGGGTCGGCGATGTACTGCTCGCCGTGGCGGACGAGGATAATCTGGGTGACGTCTTCGACGCCCGTGAGAAAGGCGCGGTCGAAGACCATCGGCGAGCGTGCTTGCCCGTGGGTCATGCGTGCGGCTCCGTGAGTGGTGTGGACTCATCGTACGCCGCCGCCGGGAACGAGCATGAACGGACCGCGGGAGGACGGACGATCGCGCCTCCCACGGCCAGACGCCGCTAGGCGGCCTTGCCGATCTTAAAGATCTTCGTGCCGCACGTTGGGCACAAACCCTGGGTGGCCGGCTTCCCGTTCTTCATCGTAATCGCTTGGGGGTCCTTGATTTCGCGCTGTTCGCGGCACTTGAGGCAATAGCCTTGCATGATGTCCCTCCTTCAACTGGGGCGGCCCGGGCCGGGCCTGGCCAAAGAACTGCTCGATCGCTTATGCAACTGAGCGAAGGCCTTCAGGCATGATAGTACCGCTCAGCTTCGTGTCAACGCCCGCCACGTTCAACCTCCAACATAATCAACAGGTGGAAAGACTTTAAGCGGCTTCAGGCCACCGTCAGCGGTCCCGGCCGCTGTCCCGAGGAACGCTCCGTCCGGCCCGTAGACCCGCAGCAGGGGCCGCGGCGGCTCTGGCGTGAGACCAAGAGCCAGCACGATGCCGTGCCCGAACCGTCCCTCGCTCGCCCCATCAACGACCGCTGAGTGCCATCCGAGGAGCCCCTCGTCCGGCGGCAACAGGGCCTCGTCGAGGAGGCCGGCGCCCGCCAGCACCTCCAGCTCTGTGAGCGTCCAGCCGTCGCGTACGTGGAATTCCCCGACGGTCAACCGCCGCAGGGCGCTCAGGTGACCCCCGCAGCCAAGCACTTCGCCGATGTCCCGGGCAAGGGCGCGGATGTAGGTCCCGGACCCACACCGTATGGCGGCGCCCAGTACGGCCGCGCCGCCCGCGGTCCGCGCCGACTGGCGGAGCGCCAGTTCGTGCACGACAACCGGGCGGTCAGGCAGCTCGACCGCCTCGCCCTTGCGCGCCAGCGCATATGCCCGCTGACCGGCGATTTTGATCGCGCTGTAGGCGGGCGGCCGCTGTCGAATCTCGCCCGTGAACCGTGCTTCCAACGCTCGCAACATTGCGGGCGTGACCTCTGGCACGTCGGAGCGGGCTATGACCTCGCCCTCCGCGTCGTCCGTATCGGTGCGGGCGCCGAGCGTGATTTCAGCCGTGTAGCGCTTGTCGTGGACGGTCATGTACTCCACGAGCCGGGTGGCCGTGCCCAGGCAGAGCACGAGCAGGCCAGTGGCCATTGGGTCGAGGGTCCCTGTGTGGCCAATCCGGCGCTGGCGGGCCAACCGCCGCAGGCGGGCGACCACGTCGTGGCTCGTCCAGGCGGCGGGCTTGTCCACGAGCAAGATCCCGTCAGGGCCACTACGTTCGGGCGTCGTCATCGTCGCTCGCGCCAGCCGGCGAGACCTGGTTGATGAGCGCCGCCAGCCGGGCGCCGCGTTCGATCGAGGGATCGAAGCGGAAGGCCAACTCCGGCACGTAGCGCATCGAGAGCCGCCGGCGCAATTCGGCGTGGAGGAAGTGCGAAGCGCTCTTGAGCGCCGCGATGACCCCGTCCCGCTCGGCCGCATCTCCGCCCATGTGGGAGACGTGAACGATCGCCGTCCGCAAATCGGGCGAAACCGTGACCTCGGTTACCGTGATGAGCCCGTGGCCCAGCCGCGGGTCCTTCACCTCGCGCTGGATGAGCGCGCTCAACTCCTCCCGGATCAGCTCATTGACCCGTTCCGTCCGTCTGCTCATCGCGCCTCCCGCGAACGCTTCAACTCCCCCCTGTGCCGCCAAGCCGGGGGGTAGGGCGTGAGCGCTAGTTCGTGCGCTCTTCGTGGAAGAACTCGATGATGTCGCCCTCTTTGAAATCGTCAAAACCGGCGAGCGTGATGCCGCACTCGTAGCCGGTGGCCACCTCTCGGACATCGTCCTTGAAGCGCTTGAGCCCTTCGCAGCGGCCGTGGCCAACCTCTTCCTTACCGCGCAGGATACGCACGTTCAGCCCGCGCTTGAGTGTGCCGTCGAGCACGAAGCACCCGGCGATGCCACCGAGGCGACTGGACTTGAACAGCTGGCGGACTTCGGCGTGGCCATCCACGAACTGCCCATAGACCGGCTCGTACATGCCCGCGAGCGCCTTTTCGACACTCTCCAGGAGCTGGTAGATGATCGAATAGGAGCGGACATCGACGCCCACCGTTTCCGCGCGCTTCCTCGCCGAAACGTCCACTTTCTGGTTGAAGGCGAGGATGATGCCGTTCGAAGCCTCCGCCAGCATCACGTCGGAATCGCTCACAGGCCCCATCGCCGAGTGGATGATCTTGACCTTGACTTCGGAGGTGCTGAGGCGCTCAAGGGAGCTCTTGATCGCCTCAGCGCTGCCGCGCACGTCCGCCTTGAGGATGATGATCAGTTCTTTGAGCTTCCCGGCGCTGATCTCGTTGAAGAGTGTGTCCAGGTTCACGTGAGCGTGGCCTGTCTGCTCGGCGGCTTCGCGGCGCCGCCGCCGCTCATCGACAATCTGGCGCGCTACACGCTCGTCGGCCACGACCCGCACGCGTTCGCCGGCTTCCGGGACGGTTTCGAGGCCCATCACGAGCACTGGCATCGATGGCCCGGCTTCGCGCACACGCTCGGCCTGGTCGTCGAACATCGCCTTGACCTTGCCACTGATCTCGCCGACCACGATGGCGTCTCCCTGGCGCAGGGTCCCGCCCTTAACGAGGAGAGTCGCCACCGGCCCGCGGCTCGTATCCATCTCCGCTTCGATGACGACGGCGTCGGCCGGGCGATCAGGGTTCGCTTTGAGTTCGCCCACTTCGGCCACGAGCATGATGGCGTCGAGCAGGTCTTCGATCCCGGTACCTTTCGTGG
>JANXYE010000424.1 GCA_025350285.1 Chloroflexota bacterium | reverse complement strand
GCTCGGGCGTACGTCCACCGGGAGTTCTCGATCGAACGCGTGGCGGACGAATACCTCGCGATTTATCGACGCTGAGGTCGCGTCAGGAGGTTGCCCACTGGCCTGGAAGTACGCCGCGCGCAGCCTCCGCCACTGCGCGGGTCTTTGCGACAGCAGCCAGGTACTGTCCCCCCAGTCACGTCTGCGGGACAGTCGCCTCCCACACCGCTGAATGCGTCAGGGAGCGCCGCTGAACAGTACCAAAGACCTCATCCATGGCTCTCGTAAGCGTTTCAGCCTCGGCCTCCGAAAGGGCGAGCCGTCGCTGCATCTTGTCCGGCGCCGTCGCCGAGTGCCAGGAGATCACGACCCGGCCGCCGCCGCGCAGGACTCGACGCGCCTCCCGGAGTCCAGCATCGAGGTCCGGCCACAGCGCGACGTTGTTGACCGCGGCGACGAGGTCGAATCTCGCGTCGGCGAACGGCAGGGCCTCGGCGGCGCCTGAGTGGACCACGACCCGCCCCTCTTCGATCGCCGCCCGGCAGCGACGCTCCGCCCGGGCACGCATTACCGCCGAGGGATCGACCACATCGATGCGGCACGCCGGGCATCGCTCGGCCATCAGCTTGGCTAGGATTCCGGGGCCGCTCCCTATCTCGCACACCTCCTGCGGCGAAAGCGTGACGAGGAGCCCGGCAAGCTCTTCCTGCTGGACGGGGTTCCGGGCCATCAGCCGACCGCCAATCCGGCCGAGCAGGCCTCGCGGGAGGAGGAATGTGTCGCGTAAGAGACGGGGAGTCCGCCCCTGCCGGAGCGTGCGCGTGGTGTTATTGGTCATGGCCGCACCGTACTCGTTGAACCCAGGTTCAAGTCAAGCGTATGGTGACCGGTGTGGTGATCATCGGCGAACTCGCCGCATGGTTCGGGCTACGAGCCTCTGCGCTGCGCTACTACGAGCGCCGCGGCCTGCTGACACCGACCAGCCGGGTAGGCGGCCGACGTTGCTACGATGAACGCGCGGTGCGCCGCCTCGCGTTCATCCGCCTGGGACAAGCGGCCGGACTATCGCTTGAGGAGATAGCGCTCCTGCTCGACAGCGGCGATGGCGCTCGCTGGCGGGCCACCGTGTCGCGGCGGGTCGCATGCATTGCGGCGGAGATCACGGAACTCGAACTCGCGCGCTCGCTTCTCGAGCGGTCGCTTCTGTGTCCGGCGGACCACCCGCTGGAGGAATGTCCCTACGTCGGCGCGGAGGTTTCGAAACTGTGCCTCGCGAGCGAGAATCGCGACACGTCCAAGAAATTGCCGCCAAGCCCGGGGGGAAGCGGTAGGGATCCCGCCTTGCGCGCCGCCGCGAAGTGCTACGCACGTCCTGCCTACCGGCCGCCCGGACGCCGCGACGGCCGCGACGCTGGCGCCCGCCCCAGGGCGTAGTGCGGGGAGAGGATCTCCGCCACCTGGCCCGCGTGCGGGTCGAAGATGCGGCTGTAGATCCGCGGGTGGACCTGCTGCACCCCTTCCGGGCGCAGGTCCGTCGTCACCACCGTCGGCAGGTGCGAGAGCGTCCGGTAGTTCACGATCTGGTAGAGCTTCTCCTCCGCCCAGGGGGTCGAGCTGTGCGCGCCCATGTCGTCCAGGACGAGCAGGCCGGCGTTGCGCACCTCTTCGAACAGTTCGTCGTAGAGCTGGTCAGCGTTCGGGGCAAACGACCGACGCAGGTGGTCCAGCAGGTCCGGCACCACCGCGAAGAACACTGACGCTCCGCGGCTCACGGACTTGTTCGCGATCGCCGCCGCGAGGTGCGTCTTGCCGCAGCCGTTCGCGCCGAGGATGACGAGCCAGCCCTCGGGCTCCTCGGCATAATCGCGGGCGGTCGTCACGGCGGCGCGGAACGAGGCCCGTTCGGTGGCCGACCAGCCGGAAGATTCGACGATGTCGCTGAACTGCATCTCGGCCAGGCGGTCGCGGGTCATACCGCCAACCTGCGCGTAGGAACCGCCGGCCACCGGCCCTTCGAGCGTAATCACACGGCTGAGACGGACATCGCCCAGGCGCGTGGCCAGCCGGTCTTCGAGATGGTCCGGGCGGGCCGTGGCCGTGAACACGGTCGGAAGTTCGAGATTGAAGCGATGATTGATCATCTGGAAGAGCTTCTCTTTCGCCCACGGCGTCGGCGAAGCGGCATCGATCCCGTCGAGGAAGAGGAGCGGCGCGTTCCGCACCTGTTCGAAGAGCTGGTCGTAGGCCATCTCGTCGTCCTCGGGGGAGTAGCTGGAGCGGAGCTGGTCCAGGAGGTCCGGCACCACCCAGAAGAGGACGGGCTCGCCGGCTTCGATGCGCCGGTTGGCCATGGCCGCGGCGAGGTGCGTCTTGCCGCTCCCGCTCGGGCCGCAAATCACGAGGAAGCCGTGCGGCGTGGCGGCGTACTCGACGGCGGCAGAGTAGGCCTCGCGCTGGCGCAGACTCGCCCCATCGGGTCCAGACGGGCGGAGGGTGTCGAACGTGAACCGGGTCAAGGAGCCGATGTTCGAGATACGTTCGAGGCGCTCGCGGCGGGTATCCGTGGTCTCGGCGAGGATGCAAGAACACGGCTCCGCTTTGCCGAAACGCGGGTCGTCGAGGGCGTAGGTGCGCACCACGAAGCCGGTCCCGCGGCAGACCGGGCAGTCGGGCAGGACTTCCTCAACGGTAGCGCGCGACTGGCCCACCACGGGCGTCTCGCGCGCCCGGCGCAGTACTTCGCGGAGCTCCCTCATTGGGACGTCCTCCTTCCATCCAGCTTTGCAGGACACGCTCAATGTAGCGCCAATTGCGGCGGTTGAGTTCGACAGCTTCGCGGATGGCGTCCTGGATCCACTCCCACGGGTAATCCTCGGCCGCCGCGAGCAGACGTTCGCCGATCAACGGCGTAATCATCCCCACGTTCTCTTCGTAGAGACGGAAGACGCCGGGCCGCGGGTCCACCACCGGGGCACGCACGTACGTCTGCGGACGAAGCTGGAGTTCCCCGGCCCGGGCACGGGCGGCGGCGCGGCGGGAGCCCGGGTTGTTGACGAAGTAGATCGTCTCATCGCCCTCGGATCCGATCAGGTCGAGCTGGAGGAGCGCCCCGATTTCGACGCAGCGGGCGAGCCCGGCGGCCAGACCTTCTTCGCCCCCGCCAAATTCGGCGAAGGCCTCGGCCGCGCCTTCCTGATCCATCACCTGGCCAGCGGAAACGAAGCGGACATCGCTCTTCTGTTCCTGCGCGCACTTCGCCACCCAGAGGAAAGCGAGGAGGTCGCCGGGAGCGCGCATCCGGGGGAGGAGCATCGAGAAGAAGATGTTCGGGATGGCCGTCGCCTTAGCCACCGCCGGGAAGCCGGAGAAGCCGAAGTCCTCGTTCATTCTTCGTCCCCGTCGCGGATGTGGACCCAGTCTTCGAACTTGGCCAG
>JANXYE010000412.1 GCA_025350285.1 Chloroflexota bacterium | reverse complement strand
GTCGCGGCGCGCTTGGCCGGTCGTGGGAGCAACGGGACCGCTCCCGTGAGGTCGCGGTACTGTCCCGGTGTCGCCGAGCGCTGGGAATTGCCAGTGAGGGGCCTCCTTGGGGCGGGGTTAGTAGAGCGTCCCGTCGCGCATGGCGAGGTGTTCGACAATCGGGCCGAGCGCGAAGGCCGGGAAAAAGGTGAGCAGGCCGACGATGATGACCGAGGCAAAGAGCAGGAATCCGAAGACGAGGCCATCGACCGGGAATGTGCCGGGCCCCGGGGCGACGCGCTTCTTCGTGACCATCGTCCCGGCGATCACCATCACGGGCACGATGAAGAGGAAGCGGCCGACGAGCATGCAGATGCCGATGCCCATGTTGTAGAAGGTCCCGTTCGCGCCCAGGCCCGCGAAGGCTGAGCCGTTGTTCCCTCCGCCGGATTCGAAGGCGTAGAGGGTCTCCGAGAAGCCGTGCGGCCCGGCGTTGTTTAAGGTGCCGGTGCCAAAGCTGTTCACCGCGCCTGTCGCCGTGAAGACGAGCACCACTAACGGGAAGGCGAGCAGGGCGGTCATCACCGCCTTCATCTCTCGCGCTTCGACCTTCTTGCCGAGGTACTCAGGCGTGCGCCCGACCATCAGCCCGGCAATGAAGACCGAGAGGATGATGTAGAGCGCCATACCGTACATCCCGCTCCCGACGCCGCCGAAGATCACCTCGCCGGTGGCGATGTTGGCCAGCGGGACGAGGCCCCCGATAGCGGTGTAGCTATCGTGCATGCTATTCACGGAGCCATTCGAGGCGAGCGTCGTGGTGGTGGCCCAGAGGGTGGAGGACTCGATCCCGAAGCGGACCTCCTTGCCCTCGAAGTTCCCGCCCGGCTGACCGTCGCCGGCGGAGCGTTCGATGCCGAGGTCGCCAGCGTTTGGGTTGCCGGATTGCTCAGCCCAGCCCGAAACGACGGCGCCGACGAGCATGAAGGCGGTCATCACGCCCAGCACGACCCAGCCGTGGCGGACCGAGCCGACCATTCTGCCGTACATGTAGACGAGGCTGGCCGGGATGAGGAGGATGGCCATCAGCGAAACGGCGTTCGACCAGGCGGTCGGGTTCTCGAGCGGATGGGCCGAGTTGACGTTGAAGAAGCCGCCGCCGTTCGTGCCGAGCTGCTTGATCGCTACCTGCGAGGCGGCGGGGCCCATGCCGATGAGCTGTTTGGCGCCTTCCAGGGTGGTTACTTCGTGGTAGGAGCTGAAGTTCTGGATGATCCCCTGGGAGATGAAAAAGATGGCCACGACCAGCGCGAGCGGGAGGAGGATATAGAGAGTGCCGCGGACGAGGTCCACCCAGAAGTTGCCGACGGTGGTGGCCGAGTGCCGGGCGAAGCCACGGATGAGGGCCACCAGCACGGCCATGCCAACGGCCGCGGAGACGAAGTTCTGGAAGGTGAGCCCGAGCATCTGGGAGAGGTAGCTCATCGTCGTTTCGCCGCCGTACGACTGCCAGTTGGTGTTCGTGACGAAGCTGACGGCGCTGTTGAAGGCGAGGCTCGGCTTGAGCCCGGGCAGGCCCTCCGGGTTGAGGGGCAGGTGCCCCTGGGACCGCAGGAGCAGATAGAGGAAGAGAAAGCCGAGCAGGTTGAAGAGCAGCAGGGAGATGGTGTAGCCGCGCCAGCCCTGCTCCCTCTGCTCGTCGATCCCGGAGATGCGGTAGATGCCGCGCTCTACCGGGCGAAGGACGGGATGGAGCCACGTCCGGCGCCCTTCGTAGACGGCCATCATGAAGAGCCCGAGCGGCTTCGCCAGGGCGAGCAGGACGACGACATACAGGGCCAGGTAGCCAAGCGATGCGATGGTCATAGGGATCGCCCTTTCACAGGTCCTCCGGGCGGAAGAGGCAGTAAAGGATATACGCCCCCACGAGGACGGATATCAGGAGCGCGACGACGTTTTCGGCGTCCATGCGTTAGACCTTTCTCAAGAACTCCATTGCCGCGTAGAAGAACGCGAACGCCCCGATTGTAAGGGCCAGGAATCCGATATCCGGCACGGTTAGACCTCCTTCCGCTCCGCGGTCCCGGTAAGTTCCGCGACCAGCCGGAGGAGTGCTTGCAACGGGAATGGCTTGATCAACACGCCCGCCGGCTTGAACTCCTCGATTCGGCTGGGCGCCAGCGGCGAGGCCGAAAAGACGACGACCGGGATGCGCTCCCGATCGACCGCGCTCAGCCGGCGAAGCACCTCCCAGCCGGTTAGGTCCGGGAGGTTGATGTCCAGTAGGAGCAATGCGGGAATCTCCTCCGTTATCGCGAGGAGCGCGCCCTTGCCGGTGGCCGCAAGCCGTACCTCGTGACCGTGTGCCCGGAGCGTGCGCGAAAGGACGTTGGCGATCGATGCCTCGTCCTCCACGACCAGGATCTCCCGGCTCACTCCCCGCGCTCGCGGCAGAAGAGCACGACATAGGTCCCCTGGCCCTGGCGGACCGAGGACACCTGCCACCCGTCCGCTACGCGGCCGGCGATGGCGGCGATGCATTCTTCTGGGCGTTTGTACAATTTTTCGTCGTAGGCGATGCGAGTAACCATGCGTCTAGAGTCGCGCCGCCCCCGTCAGTAGCGCGTCTGGTGAAATCCCCCCCGGCGTATGGAACGCGTCAGGATTTTGGCGCCTGAATCCGGTAGCCCACCCCGGGGTCGTTCGCGATCAGTGCCCCCGCCTCCGCCGAAACGGCCGCGAACTTCGTGCGCAGCTGGTGTACGAACGTGCGCAAAATGTGGCCGTCGTCGGCGTACTCGGGTCCCCACACTCTGGAAAGGATGATCCGTTGGGTGAGTACCCGGCCCTGTTCCTGCAACAACAGACGGCAGAGCTCGAACTCCTTCGGTGTGAGGTGCACCGCTACGCCATCGACCGCCACCGCGTGCGAAGCGACATCCAGGGTCAGTGGCCCCGCTACGAGCTGTGTGCCGCGCGTGACGCCCACCGTCCGCCGCAGATGAACCCTGACGCGGGCGAGCAACTCGTCCATGCTGAACGGCTTGGTCAGGTAATCGTCGGCGCCTTCGTCCAGTGCCTCGACCTTCTTGGCGTCGTCGCCGGTCGCGCTGAGGAGCAGAATTGGGACGGCGCTGCGGGCGCGCACCAGGCGGCAGATCGCGATCCCGTCCGTATCCGGCAGCACCAGGTCCAGCAGGATTACGTCCGGCCGGAAC
>JANXYE010000399.1 GCA_025350285.1 Chloroflexota bacterium | reverse complement strand
CGATGAGGCCCGGCCAGAAGGTCGCCGCCGAGTCCTTGGCCTGGCCAATCACGGTGATCGGCACGACTGTCTTTGTGCTCCGGTTGCGGACATTCAGGGTGAATGGCGCGAAACCGGCCTTCGTGGCGGTTGAGGGCAGGGAGAGCGGGTCTTCACCGCCGTCGCCGCCGAAGCCGCGCCGTTCTGAGGTCAGTGACGCGGGAGCGATGGCGAGCGACGGATCCTTCGCGAGCGCCGCCCAGACGTCAGCGTCGGTGGAGTAGCCGGCCGCCCGAAACTGGAGCGGCAGGGCCTGGGCGCTGATGAACCCGCGATCGACACCCTGAAGTTCGAGGTGCTTGAAGCGGTCCGCTTCGTTCCGGTGGCGGGAGGGAAGAAGCACCCAGGCCGGGTCTTCGATATCGACCTCGAACGACCGTGCGTAGCGGGCTTCGCCGACCGCCGCGATGGCGTTGGTATCGACCTTCACGGGGGCGGAAGGGTCCTGGTTACCGGTGTTGAGTTCGGAGAGGAGGCCGGACGAGCGGTTGTTGCCGTTGATGTCCGCGCGGACGTCGAAGCCACCGCGGGCGTCCGCGCCGTTGATGGCGTTCGAGAAGTTCGTGTTCAACGCGGCCTGGACGGAAAGGACGAACATGATTAGCCCGATCATCGCGATGGTGAGGCCCGTCCGGAAACGGGACTGGAGCGGATAAGCCACGGCCATTTTGACGGCCGGGAGGATGCGCCCAAAGCGCCCGCCGAGTGCCCCGATGGCGGGCAGGATGACATCCGCGTTATAGACAACGATGAACGTGCCGGCGGTCACGAGGACGGCGCCCGTGACGAAGAACATCTCCGGGCCAGCGTCCATTTTGCCGATGAGGAACTCGAGCCGCCCGCCCGGGAGCAGGTACCAGATGATGAGCAGCGCGAAGCTGATGAGAGTGAAGACCAGGCGTTCGCGGATGTGGAAGTAGCGGAGGGTGACGGCCGCCCACAAGGCAACGAGCGAAACGCCAGTCCCGAACAGCGCCATGCGGTTGGAATCGAGACCCCAGAGGATCATCACGGCGCCGAGCACGAGACCTACGGCGCCGAATCCGGTGCTGCCCGCGCCCGGCTTGCGGCGGTCCTGGAGGGCGGCGAGGACGAGGCCGAGCGGGGCCACGACCACCCCGGCGAGGATCAGCCCAACCGGGACGTGCGACGGCTTGCGGTCACGCGTGAGGCGGACGACGAGCATCGCCAGGGGGTAGCCGATAAGGATGAGCAGGCCGGCGCCTATCGGCAGGAGGACGACGCCGAGGATCCAGGGCCACTTCGGGAGCCCTTCGCCGTCTTTGCGCTTCGCGCGCGGCGCGCCGAAGTTGTGTTCGCGGAGCATGGCCAGCCAGGGGCCGCCAACGGAGAGGACGGCCGCCAGCAGGAAGAGCGGCGCAAGGGCCTTCAGATAGAGTGCGGCTGTCAGCGAAACAAGCAGGACGCCGTAGGCTACGAAGGCGTTGAGCGACGCCCGCAAGTAGCCGCCCCAGGTACCGCGCTCCGGGTCGTAGGGCTTCGATTCGGGGAGGTCGCGGATAGCGGCCACAATGTTCAGCCGGCTGGCGCGCCACGAGGCGACGAAGACGACGACAAAGGTGACGATGATGCCGAGGCAGAAGGAGACAATCATGCTTCGCAGCGAGACGTAGAAGCGGAGATCGAGGCCGATGTCTTCGCCGATGCGGAGTTTGACGAAGAGCATCATCGCGGCGGCCACGCCGATCCCGGCGAAGAGCCCGACTATCGCGGCGCCGATGTCGTAGCCCATGCCCTCGGCGAGGAAGCTTTCGACGATCTGGCGGCGTTTCGCCCCGACGGCGCGGGCCATGCCCATCTCCGGTTTCCGTTCGGCGGCGAGCATGACGAAGATGAGGAAGATCAGGAGAACGCCGGCGGCGATTGAAAAGAGGCCGAAGATGATGAAGATCGTTGTGAAGAGGTTGCCCACGAGTTCCGCGAGCCGGACCTGGTCCTTCTTTGTCTCGTTGATCTTGTACGGGGTACCGCCGAGCACGGGCTTGATCTTCGCCGCAATCGCTGAGGAAGCCGACAGCCCGCCACGCTCGGAGCCGCTGTTGCTGATTGCGACGAAGTCGGCCTTCCCTTCGCGGCCAAGCGTCCTGGCAAGGAAGTCCCAGGTCACGGTCGCGCCCTCCTTGTTCAGGCTGTCGCTGGTCCCGCCGAGGAGGTTACTCGGGACGATTGCCGCGACCTTGAGATCGAGTTGGCTGCCCTGGTAGAAGAGGCGCACAGTGTCGCCGACCCGCGCGTCGATGTTGCCAGCGAGGGTTTCATTGAGAGCGATTTCGTCGTCCTTGAGGGCGACGCTACGGCCGTTCGTGTCCTTCAAACCGCCGAAAGGCGCCACATCCGCCGCGCGGAAGGCGGTGATGCGGGGGTTCGCTTCGTTCAGACGCGTGCGCAAATTTTGCACGGGGATGTGTTCGCGCAGGTAGGGGAACATGGCGCGGACGGTGCCGTCGCCGACGAACTGCTTCTGCCAGGCATCGACCGTCTCGATCGGGATTGTCTGCTGGTCTTCGGGGGCAGGGAAGGCTTTGGTGTCCCACTCGATGAACTCGTCGGCCGGGCCGAGGATGCCGTAGACCTCGTTCGTCACGCTCTTAGCAAGCGTGTCTCCCGTGCCAAAGGCGGCCGTGATGATGAGCGTCGAGAGCATGAGGCCCACGACGATGAGGCCCGTCTGCATCTTGCGGCGCGGAATGTTGCGCAGCCCGGTCTTGAACATCACCGGGTTGCGGAAGGCTATCCAGGCGATGAACAGGAAAATGAACGCCGTCATAACGACGCAGCCGGTGGCGATGACAGTCATGGAGAGGCCGAAGAGTTCGTTCATGGCGAGTTTTCGGCCGCCATCTGGCGCATCTGTTCCTGCGTGTCCTCGCGAGCGATGACACCGTCGGCCATGTGGATGGTGCGGTGGCAACGGGCCGCCACCTTCGGGTCGTGGGTGACGAGGACGCAGGTCTGGCCGGCCTGGCGGTTGAGATCGACGATCAGGTCCATGATTTCATTGGCCGTGGCGGAGTCGAGCGCTCCCGTCGGTTCGTCCGCCCACATGATGGCCGGGTTGTTCACGAGGGCGCGGGCGATGGTCACGCGCTGACGCTGCCCGCCGGAAAGCTGGTTCGGGCGCTGGTTGGCCTTGTCCCGGAGGCCCACGCGGTCGAGGGAGGCAAGGGCCATCTCGCGAGCGACCTTGGGCTTGGTCCCGGAGACGATCAGTGGCAGCTCGACGTTTTCGGCCGAGTTCAGCACGGGCAAGAGGTTATACGTCTGGAAGACGAAGCCCATGTCGCGTGCGCGAAACTCGGTCTTACGGTCGTCGGCCATGGTCGTGATATCAGTCCCATTAATAAGGACATCGCCGGAATCGAAGTCATCCAGCCCCGAGAGGCTGTTCAGGAGGGTTGTTTTGCCGCAGCCGGAGGGCCCCATGATGGCGACCATCTCGCCGCGCAGGATGCGGAGACTGACGCCGTTGAGCGCTCGAACCTGGAGGCTACCGGTATCGTAGGTCTTGACGATGGCGCGGGCTTCGATAACCACATCCTCGGCCCCGTTCAGTACGGCGGTTAGTGCCATGGTCGCCTCCGTTGGGGCCCGCACCGGGCCGCGGGCTCCACCGCTCATCGCGATGGGGTAGCCGTTTGGGTCACCTTGGCGGGAAAGCCCGGGTTCATGACCTCGGAATTGTAGGGCTGTCCACCTTGTGCGGCTCGGCGGCGCTCGTTTCGCATCGGCGTCGATGAACGATCGGCCCGGGCTGGAGGCGGCCGGCCGGTAAACCCGGGTGAAAACGGTTCGCGTCTCTTACCACACTATGGCAACCTCCGATGCGGAAGGCCGAGGCTGGGCGGCGGCGGAAACGGTGAAGCGCTCCGCCGGGCGCCGGGAAGGGTTGCGGGGAGCGCATGAACAACGCCCAGCGCCTCGCGTTCGCGACGGCGATCATGACGGTGGTCCTTATCGGCATTGGCGTCACGGTGCGGGCTACCGGTTCCGGCCTCGGCTGTCCGGATTGGCCCACCTGCCACGGCGGGATTGTGCCACCCGGCCAGCAGCAATCCCTGATTGAGTTTTCACACCGGTTCACGGGCATGGTCGTCGGGTTCCTCGTGATTGGGACGGCCATCCTGGCCTGGCGGACCTACCGCCACGTGCCGTTCATCATCTGGACAGCCACGGCGGCCGTACCGCTGGTGGGCTTCCAGGGGCTGTTGGGGGCCGTCACGGTGGTCAAGGAACTGCCGCCGGAAATCGTCGCGACGCACCTGGTCATGGCGATGGTCGTGCTCAGTTGCGAACTCGCCGTGGCCTGGGCGATGTGGTTGCAAGACCCACGGCGGATGGCCGCCGGGGCGGCTCGCACGGGCGCCGGGTTACCCGCGCTGATCGCTCTCGGCTGGCTGACGTGCATCATGTGGATCGGCGCGTATATGGCCGAAAGCGGCGCGTCCACGGCCTGCAGCGGCTGGCCTGCGTGCAACGGGGGTCTCCTCCCTGGCGACAACAGCCTGGAGATCACCCACATGGTGCATCGCTACCTGGCTGGCGGATTTATCTTTTTCATCGTGCCATTCGTGATGATGGCGTGGCGACGACGCGGACAAGCGCCATGGGCGGGATATGCCGCCATCGCCGCCGGCGCGCTCTACGTCACGCAGGTCGCGGTAGGCGCCTTCAACGTCTGGTACACCTTCCCAGACCCACTCACCATCTCTCACACGGTGATCGCTTCGCTCCTGTGGTTTACGCTGGCCTCCGTGGTCATCCTCGATTACTACCGGCCAATGACCCGCAGCGAAACCACACGCCTGTCCGGACGCGAGGTGCCAGCTTGAGCGCGAACGCGCTGGCCCTTGTGCGCCCGTCGATGATGGAGACGGTTCGCGGGTACATCGCGCTGACAAAGCCGATGATCATCGTGCTTTTGCTCATCACCACGGTGCCGGCGATGGTCGTCGCCAATGGCGGCTGGCCCAGTGGCTGGCTGATCCTCGCGACCCTGACGGGTGGCACGCTCTCGGCCGCCGGCGCGAACACGATTAACTGCTGGTACGACCGCGACATCGATGGAATCATGCGGCGCACACGGACGCGGCCGTTGGTCACGGGTGTGATCTCGCCGGCGCACGCGCTTACGTTTGGGGTTTCGCTCGGGGCGGTCGCGTTTGTGGTCCTGTGGGCGACCACAACGTTCGCGGCGGCCTGCCTGGCGCTCGCCGCGTTGTTGTTTTATGTCTTC
>JANXYE010000396.1 GCA_025350285.1 Chloroflexota bacterium | reverse complement strand
CGCCGCGACGAAGCCGTCAAATTCGGAATGGCGGAAATTGCGGTTGTAATCGACGACTCGGATCTGGGCGAGGCCGACTGCACGCCGGACGCGGTTAAGCTCGTCCAACTCGTCGTCGAATCCCTCGGTCATCAGAAATAGCCCGCCAGGCTTCAATACTGAGCACACCTGTTCGATCGCCTTCTTTTGATGCTCCCAACTCGGGAGATTGATCAGGCAACGCTGAGAAATAACGCAATCGAAGACTTCCTTGCCAAAGCTCTGCAGTTCCAGCACGGAGCCGCACTTGAATCGAGCATTTTTCACCCCTTCGTTCGACGCGCGTTTTTCGGCGAGCCGAACCAGGTATGCCAGAAGGTCATCGAGAGCGATGGGGCGCGTCCGGGAGCGAACCCACCGAGGAGTAGTCATCACGGGCAGGTGGTTCACAAGGTCCCGGATAACTTCGAACCCGGCGGAGCCTGGCCCCACAACGATCCCGGCCCTGACCTCCGTGACGGGTACGGGTCCGTCCCGGAGGATTTCTCCGGTTTCTTGCCGTGAACGGAGGTGCGGGCTGACGCCGTCCGAGGGTTGCAGCCCCCCGAGGTAGATGATCTGGCCCACCCCGGCAACAGCTGCCGCATCGCGGAAATTGGCGGCCGCCTCGCGGTCGAGCCGGGCGAAGTCTCCGCCGGCTGCCATCGAATGGACCAGGTAGTAGGCCACATCGATGCCGGCAAGGGCGGCTTTCAGCGACTCCGGCTTGAGCGCATCGGCGGAGACCAGTTCTACGCCCTGCCAGCCGCGCGCCTCCAGCACGTCGATATGACGGGCGCTGGCACGAACCGAGAGGCTTCGTGCTTGCAGCTTCGGAACGAGGTTGGTGCCGATGTACCCACTCGCGCCGAAAACGAGGACCTTCATTTGGCGTTCACTCCTGATCTGGGTGGTCCTGAGGAAGGGGTGAACTCCTGAGTCAGCGTTTCGGCTTCGGTCACCGGGTCGCCGCTCAGCCAGCGGCGCCCGGTGGCGGCGGCGATCGGGCCGGCTGTCGCTCCCGCCAGCGAAATAGGGGCGCATGCACTGCCGGACAGCTTTGGGACCAGGCTCGCGTGATCCGCCCAAACGGCGGCGAAAAGGACGATCAAATGGGGCGCCAGGCTCTTGCGCACTCGAAGGAGTTCATCGATGGGTGTGTCGGACCCGAGGAACGTGATTCGCCACCCCCTCCGGCGAAGCGCGAGACCGAAGAGAATGAGTGAGACATCGTGGTATTCGGCCGGCGGGCAGGCAAGTAGCGCTCTCGGGCCAAAGCCACGATCCCAGCCCCTCGCGAGCCCCATCAGGCGCCCGCGAAGGACGTTCACCGAAAAGTGTTCCTGGGCGACCGATACCCTCCCCGCCTCCCAATCGTCCCCGAGGGCACGCAGGGCAGGGAGGAAGACGTCCCGTATCGCCGTGTCCAGGTCGAACCGGGAGAGGACGAGGTCAATTGCCGCTTCCAGCGCGAGTTCATCGAACGAGCGGAACGCGTCATGAAGGGTGGCGCAGACTTCATAGAGCGGCGTGTCTTCCCGGCCGGCCGCGCTCAGAGCCACGCCCTCGCCTGTCTGCAGTACCTGGCTCGCGGCCTCACTGGCGGAAAGCCCAGCGGCGATGAGCCCGGTCATCGTTCGGATGCGGGCGACATCCTGATCGCTGTAGAGGCGGAAGCCACCCGTGGTCCGCTGAGGCGCGAGAAGGCCGTAACGGCGTTCCCAGGAGCGCAGCACGTCTGCCGAGACGCCGGTCTGTTCGCTGAGGACGCCGATACGAATCAACACGGAAGCAACGTTACTACTCTGGACGGACTTTTGGCAAAACCTTGACAAGCGTCATCGCCTCGCTAGAGGATTGTGCACGGTGGATTGCACCCAGTGCTTGAAGCGGGATCAAGCCGGTCGACCCGTACGACACACCTCGGGAGGGGCAGGCCATGGCAATCGAAGCCCACGGTTCGCCGTCTCGACCAGTGATGACGCTATCGCGGAACCTTCGGCGCTGGAACATCGCGATGGCAGCGCTGCACTTCGCGCAGGGGGCCCTGATGCTGGCCATCGCCAGCGACTTCTCACTGCCGGTAACGGCGGCATTCGTCCGCATGAATCGGGAGACGCAGTCGCTGGAACCGCGACTGGAGACGCTATTCGATGTGCGGCTGGCGCCCGTGATCGCCAGCTTCTTGTTTCTTTCGGCGCTGGCTCACCTCGCGGTTTCGGTCCCGGGTATCTACCCATGGTATCGCCGGAACCTGGATCGCCGGGTCAACTACGCTCGCTGGATCGAGTACGCGTTCAGTTCGTCGGTGATGATGGTTGCCATCGCGATGCTTGTGGGGATCTACGATGTCGTCAGCCTGACGGCGCTGTTCTCGCTCAACGCCTCGATGATCCTGTTTGGCTGGGTGATGGAGCGCCACAACCAGTCCAGGGCACCCACCGACTGGACTGCCTATGTCTTCGGATGCTGGGCCGGCATCGTGCCCTGGATAGGGGTCGCAATCTACCTCGCTGGCGCCGGCGGTGACGGCGGTGACGTCCCGACCT
Organism: Chloroflexota bacterium; assembly: GCA_025350285.1. GTDB lineage: Bacteria > Chloroflexota > Dehalococcoidia > Tepidiformales > Tepidiformaceae > JANXYE01. The sequence goes on along the minus strand of JANXYE010000396.1, from coordinate 3,361 downwards.
TCGTCTACTGGATCTTCGTTTCAATATTCGCCGTCTTCAACACATTCGCTGTCAACATGCTTCTGCAGTACAAGCGCGTCGGACCGTGGCGGGACTACCTCTTCGGCGAGTTCGTTTACATCCTGCTGAGTTTGACCGCCAAGTCACTGCTCGCCTGGCAGGTCTACGCGGGCACCCTTCAGCCCAACTGAGAGGGCGCGAGGCGCCCAGAAAGGGACCAGGATTATGCGTGTCGCCATCACCGGAAGTTCGGGACTGATCGGCACGGCTGTCCGGAGCAAACTCGAAGCGGATGGACACGAGGTCGTGCCTGTCGTCCGCGGCGCACCAGACAAGCCGGAGTCGGTATGGGAACCCGGGTCAGGATGGATCCGGCCCGGAGCTTTTGACGGGGTAGGCGCCGTCGTCCACCTCGCCGGCGAGTCCATCGGCGAGGGCCGTTGGTCGGCGGCGCGACGCAAGGTGTTGCTCGATAGCCGCGTCGGTCCGACACGACTGCTCGTCTCGCACCTCGCAGCGCTTCCCGATCCGCCCGCACTGATCTGCGCCTCAGCCGTTGGTTATTACGGTAACCGCGGGGACGGGATCTTGGACGAACAGTCGGCCCCCGGGTCGGGCTTCCTTGCCGACATCACGGCGGCCTGGGAAGAGGCGGCGAACGCCGGGCGAGCGGCTGGTCTTCGGACGAGCATTCTGCGCTTCGGTGTCGTCCTCTCGCGGAAAGGAGGCGCGCTGCCCCGCATGTTGTTGCCGTTCCGGCTCGGGGTGGGTGGGACGCTCGGTCGTGGCCGCCAGTGGATGTCGTGGGTAACGCTGGAGGATGCCGTGCGCGCCATCTGCCACGTCCTCAATGGGAACCTCGACGGGACTTTCAACGTCACCGCGCCCCAGCCCGTGACGAACGGCGAGTTCACCCGCGCACTCGCCCGGGCGCTGCACCGTCCGGCCCTGTTCCCCGTACCGCCGTTCGCGCTTCGGTTGCTTCTCGGAGGTTCTGCCGACGAACTCCTGCTTGCGAGCCAGCGCGTGACCCCATCAAGACTCGCTGAAGGCGGATTTCAGTTTCAACATGGCGAAATCTCCTCAGGAATCGTCGCAGCCCTGAAAGGAGGATCCTGACCATGCGACTGCACCAGTTCTCTGGCACGCACTTCCTGCCCGTCGATTTAGAGACGGCCTGGGGATTCTTTTCGGACCCCCGTAACCTGCAGTCCATGACACCGCCCTGGCTGAACCTCGTCCCGACCTCGGAGGTTCCCCAGGAGATGCATCCGGGGCTCATCGTCACCTACCAGGTCAAACCCGCCCTCGGCATCCCGGTCGCCTGGGTGACGGAGATCACCCACGTCGTTGATCGGGAGCTCTTTGTCGATGAGCAGCGCTCCGGCCCGTACCGGTTCTGGCACCACCAGCACCACTTCCGGGAGGTAGTGGGCGGAACCGAGGTGTGCGACATCCTTCACTACGCCCTGCCGCTTGGACTTGCCGGTGACCTCGTCGGCCGCGCGCTCGTCCGGAAGCGTGTCGCGGGGATATTCGAATACCGGCGTGTGGCGCTGAACGAACGGTTCGGAAGCCGTCGGCGATCGGCCGGACCAAGCCTTTCGGGCGCGGCCGGCCTCGCGCCGGGACCCGCATAATGGCGTCGATGGCTGTGCCAAGCCTCCGCGAACCGTTCGTGAGTGGGTGGGGCCGGAAGAACAGCGAGCGCTCATCATCGCCTCAATGGGGTCGGTAATCCAATGAAGAAAGCCAATATCCAGCCTTTCGTCGCGGTCGGAGGGATCCTCGCCGTCGCCGTGTTGATTTCGCTTGCCGGCAGCCAGGTTGGTGAGTCCTTTGGCGGCATCCGTGTCTTCGCGCTCTGCGCCATCATCGCCGTTGCCATCCAGTGGCTTGCCTTCGTTCCCGCGTACTACGCTCAAACCGAGCGGTTTTTCGACCTCACCGGCAGCATCACGTATATCACCGTCGCTGTGGTCGGAGTGGTGGCGGTTGGGAACTGGGAGCCACGTTCCCTGGTCAGTGCAGGGCTCGTCATCGCGTGGGCCGTACGCTTGGGATGGTTCCTCTTCCAGCGGGTTCGGCGCTCGGGAGGCGACCGACGCTTTGACTCCATCAAGCCTCACTTTCCGAGCTTCTTCCTGACCTGGACACTTCAAGGCCTGTGGGTGCTGTTGACCGCAGCAGCGGGTCTCGCAGCGATCACGACCGCGAAACCCGGAGCGCTTGAGTGGACAGCTTTGGTTGGAATCGCCGTCTGGGCCGTCGGTTTCGTTATCGAGGCGGTCGCCGACGCACAGAAGCACGCGTTCAGGAGCGATCCGGCGCATGGCGACCGCTTCATACAGAGCGGCCTCTGGGCGTGGTCGCGTCACCCCAATTACTTTGGCGAGATCGTTATCTGGGTAGGGATCGCCGTCATCGCGGCGCCCGCACTAACAGGGTGGCAGTGGGTGACTATGGTGTCCCCCGTGTTCGTCTTTGTCTTGCTGACCCGCGTCAGCGGAATTCCGATCCTCGAACGCCAGGCAGGCGCTCGCTGGGGAGACGACCAAGACTACTGCGAGTACCGAACGAAGACCCCGGTACTTGTACCACGTCGGCCCGCCACGAACGCCCGAGGCCGCCACTCCAAGGGCGGCTTCTAAATGGATTCGCCCTCCGCGCCTGCCCTCGGGTCTGCGGCTGCCCGCGCTGTCGGCGGGCACTGTAGTGTCAGGCCCCGGCTCATTTGAGTTCGGCTAGGAGCCTGTCGGTTTAATCCATAACTACGCACTTATGTTCATAACATGGGGGTCTTGAGTGTCAGCCTTCTCGCGAATCGAGGCCTTTTCGGCCCTTAGGTGAGGTCGATCACGAACCGTCATGCGGCGATTCCCACTAAACAGTCAGGCTCCTAGTACCTACTTGCGTAATTCAGCGATCGTTGGTTTAGGCGCGGAGGGTCGTACTTCGGCGGCCCTCCAGGCAAACGGATGAGCCACGCGATTGTGGGCCATGATGAAGTCGTCGATCCGTTTCATGAGCGCCGCCACCGAGTCGAAGCTCGAGTGCTGGAGCGCCTGACGGCTGAGGATGCTGAACCAGACTTCAACCTGATTCATCCAGCTCGCGTGCGTCGGCGTGAAGTGGAAGTGCACGTTGGGGTGCCGTGCCAGCCATTGGTCGTGCTTGGGCTTGTGGGTGTTGAGGTTGTCGAGGATGACGTGGATCTCTTGGCCCGGATAGGCGGCGATGATGTCGTTCATGAATGACAGGAACTCCTCTCGCCGTCGCCGTTTGGTGTGCATGCCATGGACTTTGCCGCTGCGGACCTCGAAAGCCGCGAAGAGGGTCGAGGTTCCGTGGCGCTTGTACT
>JANXYE010000391.1 GCA_025350285.1 Chloroflexota bacterium | reverse complement strand
GGCACGGCGGCCATCCGTGATCAGCTGATGGCCGCAAAGAAGAACGGCACCCTGCCCGCCGTTTCGTGGGTGATACCGAACAACGCTACGAGCGAGCATCCGCCCGCGTTGGTCAGTACCGGGCAGGCTTACGTGACTGGTCTGGTGAACGCGATTATGCAGGGCCCGGATTGGGACAGCACGGCCATTTTCCTCTCCTGGGACGATTGGGGCGGCTTCTACGATCACGTTGTCCCGCCGGTTGTCGATCAGAATGGGTACGGTTTGCGGGTGCCGGGGATCGTGATCAGCCCGTACGCGAAGCAGGGCTTCATCGACCATCAAACGCTCAGCTTCGACGCCTACGTCAAGTTCATCGAGGACGATTTCCTCGGCGGTCAGCGGCTGGACCCGGCGACCGATGGACGCCCCGACCCCCGCCCGTCGGTCCGCGAGGACGCCTCGATCCTGGGCGACCTGATCAACGATTTCGACTTCTCGCAGCCGCCGCGCAAGCCGCTCATCCTCTCGCCGCACCCGGTGAAGGGCCGATAATGGCGGGGCGACGGCCCCTCCACCATCGCAAACTCGCGGTGGTTGGCGATGTGTCGGAGTACACGGCGGCCAGCAAGGCGGCCCAGGTCCCTCGCGTCACGATGTGCCACGGTCGTAAACGCCGCGACGTTCAGCCGCTGCTGGTCGCGCCCGCCGCGTCCAGCCGGCGTTTCGCCTCCGCCATCACGCCAGCATCGAGCGGACCCTTCGCGGCCGCCGCGATGTTGTCCTGCAGATGCGCCACGCTCCGGGTGCCGACGATCGTCGTGTCGAGGTCGGGGTTCGAAAGCGTGAAACGGAGCGTGAACTCCATCCGCGTGAGGCCGTTCAGCAGCTCGTCCAGCTTTGCCTGCTCCCAGCGGTCCTTCGAGATCGTGCCCGGGAGCATGTAGTTCCGCCGCCCCTCCCAGTCGGAAGGCGTGCCGCGCGCCGCGCCGCCGCGGATGATGATCCCCGCGCCCGCCGCCGAGGCCCGCGCGATCACGTCCTCGTGCTCCCGTTGCAGCGCCGAGTAGGGGATCTGGAACGCATCGAAGACGCCCATGCCGATCTGCTCATCCAGGTTCGGGAGCGTGCCGGAGACGCCCACGAAGCGCACCTTCCCCGCGTCCCGCAGGTCGAGCAGGGCCTGGAGCGCGCCGTGCTCGTCGTACTCCGCCTGCGTCAGGCTGCGGTGGAACTGGACGAGGTCCAGGTGGTCCGTCTTCATCCGGCGCAGGCTCGCCTCGACGCCCGCGCGCACGTTTTCGGCCGTGTGGACGTGGTCCGTACCCATCGGCGCGCCCGGGACGCAGCCGCACTTGGAGGCGAGGAAGTACTCGTTGCGCCGGTGCGCGATGGCCCGCCCGATGCAGTCCTCGCTCGCGCCATAGTCCGGCGACGTGTCGATGAGGTTGATGCCCGCATCGAGGACGGCGTTGAGGAGGGCGTCGGCCTCGGCCTCGGAGATGGCCGGCCCGCCGGGCTCGCCGCGCAGTTCCATGGCGCCAAAGCCGAGGCTGGTCACCTCGAACCCGGTCCGGCCGAGTGTGTTGCGGGGCAGGGTGGTGGTCATGGGGTTCCTCCGGGGGTTGGGTGGTTGGGCCTCACGATACGTCAATCAGAGCGCCGTCGGTTCCCACTCTCCCGCGACGACCGTCGCCTCACCGTCGCCGGGCCACGGCGGAATCGTGACGCCGACGGCCGCGAGCGGCTCGAACCCGAACGACCTGAACTGAAAGTGAGTCCCCACCGGGATGGTCAGGCAGATTCCTGAGTAGACATCGACCGTCTCGCTGTGCCCGTCCAGCTTCCGCCACATCTGGCCACGGCCCGAGAGGAAGAACCAGATCGCCTCGATGGTCTTGTGCGTCACGGCGAGCGAGGTCTTGCCCGGCCCGAGCTCGAAGTGGGCCATCCCGCCCCGTCCCAGCCCGAGGAGGATGCGCACATCGGAGCCGTCGGGGGCGACGGCGTCGCGGTCGGAGGGGAGGTGTTTCGTTGCGAAGGATGTCATGGGCGTGCCTCATCCGCTTGATGGCCGGTCATCCTAAGCGCATCGGCGCGGTCGGGCGCGGGAGTCAACGGTGCTGGCCTCGTCTAGCTTCTCAACATTTCATGGAGTTCATCGATCTGTTTGAACGTTGGATGAGCTGAGTTGAACGCAAGGAGGAACGGCAGTCGCAACCCGCTATAGCCCGGAGCGCGTTTCAGACTTGTCCTCTCCAGAAGTGATTTAGTTGGGCTTGAAGTCGCCGACAATCCACTAATGACTAGTCCGACGGAAGCAACCGGGGATAATGTGAGAGCGATAGTACTCAACACAAATCCTACCCCAGATAGTCCAATCTGAAACCGATCCCATCCTTGACCCCTGAAACCAAGAATGGGACGAATGGTCGGTCGCATTGTCTGGGTCCTGAGCAAGATGTCGAGTGGAACGTCAGAATTCTCAAGCAGATCTACTTCCCGATCGATTCGTTCGTGCTCCAAGAGTCTTTTTAGACGCAGAATGTCTCCAACATCGCGCGGCACACTAAGATCACGTAATTTGTCAAGCAGGCTGATATATCTCGTCCCTTGGTCGGCGACTTCATCCCTTCCAATGTTCACGCGCTTGCCCCGGTACGCAAGCCTGAGGAGGGAATAGTCCGGAGACGGTATCAAGGTCCGTTGAGCCCCTATCTCCTGGTGCGCCCGTGAGTGGTTGTGCATATCGCGGAGGACTTGCATCACGCGGTCTTCGCCATGTAATGGAGTCAGCTTCTCCGCGATTCCTGCGGGCAACACCGCATCCTCGCTTGTCAGATATGCTCGGACGTTTTCGACGATCTTGTTCTTCCGCTTGCCGTTGACGGCCCTCTCCGCCCAACCGCGACCCTTCTCTGCGTCGGCGATCACTACACGGCGGTCCGCTTGCGGCAGTTCGTTGTTCTGTTCAGCTGTATATGCCATATCCGCCAGTTCGCTGTCAAAGCCCGGTGTCCACGGGGAGTGCGCCCAACGCGTGTCGCGCCGCAGGTCGCGGTCGTACCAACTCCGTCGCGCGACGACCTGGATGTGTCCGGCCTTGACGAGTTTGATGAACCCTCCCTCGTCAATCGGAGATGAGGAGGATCGGAGAAGGCGGGCGCTAGGGGCCCAAACAGCAACCTTGGAGCAGGCCAGTATTGCGGTAGGCAAAATATTGAAGCCAGCACTTCCGAAGTCATTGATATGCAGAAATACTTTCAACGCTGGAACCTATGTGGAATCCGGATGGACTGGTCCCAAGCCTTTGCGAGGCGGAAGTCCGCACAAATGCAATTGGTAGCGCGTAGGGGAGTCGAACCCCTGATCTCCGCCTTGAAAGGGCGGCGTCCTAGGCCACTAGACGAACGCGCCGCGACACGCCTCCGATCGTAGCACGCCCCGCCGCCTTCGGGCCACGTCAGGTTGTGCGGCTCGGCTTGGATATGGCACGCCCGCAAAGACCGCTCCTTTCAGTCGCGGCTAGGATTCGTCTGTTCGGGCTTGACCGGTCAGATGCTGCGGTTGAAGTCCGCGAAGTCGAAGTTCGAGTCCA
>JANXYE010000337.1 GCA_025350285.1 Chloroflexota bacterium | reverse complement strand
AGCGCGAGCGGGGCGAATCCAACAAGTAGCGCCGCCGCGTTCGCCGTAACCCCCCAGCGTGTGTGATCCAGGACCAGTGACGCCACGAGAGCCAACCCCCCCACGATCATCAGAAAACCGCCCGTACCCGCCCGCAGGAAGACCCAGCCAGAGCTGATGAGGACGGCTCCGACGACGGACGCGCCCCGTGCAAAGAGCGCTCTGTCAGCTGCTGACATGCTCGTCATTCCGCGATCCTTCCGATCCATCGTACGGCTTCGAACCTGGCCCCGATCCCACCCTGGCGGCCGCCATGTATCATGCCCCCAGCCTCCGGAGGTCTTCTTGGCCAGTTATCGCATCCTGCTCTTTCTCCACATCGCGTCTGTGATCGCGCTTGGCGCGACCTTCGCTTATCCCTTCATCCAGTCTTTCGCCGAACGCCAGGGGGCTGGAGTCACGCGCTTCGCCCTTCAGGCGATCAAGCGCACGAATACCTTCTTCGTCTACCCGGCGATGGCGCTCATCTTCATTTTCGGCCTCGCGCTCCTCTTCAGCGACCAGCGGGACTACAAAGACGACATGCCGGTCTGGCTCATGATCTCCATCGTTTGGTACGTCGCCGCCGTTGGTATCGCCGTCTCTATCCTTCGCCGCGACACCGACGCCGGCATCGCCGCGCTCGAAGGCGCGCCCGACAACGGCCCGCTCCCGGAGGCCTACGCGCCTTACCAGAAGCGCATGCAGATGTTCGGCGGCATCGTCGGCCTGAGTACCTTCGGCATCGCTCTGCTCATGGTCCTCGGCCGCGAAGGCGCGTTCTAGCCGCTCTCGCCTAACGCCTGCCCGCTATTTCCGTTAAGCTCCCCGCCACTGCCCTCCGGAGGTTCCACCATGTCCAACGTCCATTTCGGCGTAACCATCCCCCAGATAAAGCGCACCTGGGAAGAAACAAAGACCGCATCGCTCGAATTCGAAGCGATGGGTTTCGACTCCCTCTGGGTCTGCGACCACCTTTACGGCCCGCAATCCCCAACTATCCCGATCATGGAGGCCTGGTCCCTCATCTCGGCCGTCGCCGCCATCACCTCGAAGGTCGAAATCGGCACGCTCGTGACCCCGGCGGGCATGCGCAACCCAGCCCAGCTCGGCAAGACCATCGCGACCATCGACAACATCGCCGGGGGTCGCATCGTGGCCGGGCTCGGCGCAGGCTGGATGCCACGCGAGTTCACCGACTTCGGCGTGCCCTTTCTTGATACGCGCGAACGCCTCGGCCAGCTGCGCGAGACCGTTTCGCTCTTCAAGCGGATGTGGAGCGAACCCGAAGTCACCTTCGAAGGCAAGTATATCCAGACGAACCGGCTGGTCTGCGAACCGAAGCCGCCGCGCCAAATCCCGATCCTGATCGGTGGCGCGGGCGAAAAAGTGACCATGAAGCTGGCCGCCCGCGAAGCGAACATCTGGAACAACCTCGCTGGCCAGCAGGGCGAACTCGAACGGAAGATCGCCAAGCTCCACGAGCATTGCGACACCGTGGGGCGCCCGCGCGGCGAGATCACGATCAGCCAGCAGTGCCTCGTGACGATCGCCCCGGACGATGCCTCCGCCGGTCCGATGATCGACACGGCCAAGAAGGTCTTCGGCGGTCACATGGGTGACCCGACCGGCCCGCTCGCCATCGCCGGCAGCCCCGAGACGGTCCGCCGCCAGATCCAGAAGCACATCGACCTCGGCTGTACGCACTTCATCATGGAGTTCTTCGGCCGGACCACGATCGAGCCCGCGAAGCTCTTTGCGGACACGGTGCTCCCGCACTTCAAGTAAGCACTCCTCAGAACTCGGCCTCCTTGACCTTCCGCTTTCCCGCCTTGGCGTTACCATCACCAGCGATGACCTCCCGGCCAATCGCCTCCGTCCTTACGCTCGGGTGCAAGCTCAACCTCGCGGATAGCGAACAGATCGCGCGCGGCTTGCGCGCGGCCGGGTTCGAGGTCGTCGATCAGGTCTGCGAAGCGCAGGCCGTCGTCGTGAACACCTGCTCCGTCACGCATGTCGCCGACCGGAAGTCGCGGCGGCTGATCCGCTCGGTCCGGCGGATGTCGCCGGGCGCGGCCGTCGCGGTCATGGGCTGTTTTCCGCAAAGCGCCGGCTTCGATGCAGCGCGCGAGCTCGGCGCCGACTTCGTGGCCGGTACGCGAGACGCCGACAAAGCCGCGCTGCTCGACTTCTTCGCCGCGCAGGTGACGTCCGAGCCGGTCACGACCGCCGCGCCGGCCCTCCACACCCGTACGTTCGTCAAGGTGCAGGAAGGCTGCAACGATGTCTGCGCCTTCTGCATCGTCCCCCGCACGCGTGGCCGCGAAGAGTCCCGTACCCCCGAAGCGGTCTGCCGCGAGATTGCGCTCGCCGTGGAGGCCGGTGCCCGCGAGTCTGTCGTCACCGGTACGCAACTCGGCGCCTGGGGACGAGACCTTTCGGAGCCGCTGCGTCCGCACCAGCTCATCGCCGCAATCCTCGAAGACACCGAGGTGGCTCGCATCCGCTTCAGCTCCTTGCAGCCCCAGGACATCACGCCGGACCTGCTCGCGCTCTGGGCTGATCCGCGCCTGATGCCGCACTTCCACCTCGCCCTCCAGAGCGGCAGCGACGCTACCCTGAGAGCGATGCGCCGCCGCTACAGCCGCCGAGACTTCCTCCTCGCCGCCGAACGCATCCGCGCCGCCGTGCCAGCCGCGGCCATCACGACCGACCTCATCGCGGGCTTCCCCGGCGAAACGGACGCCGACTTCGCCGATACGCTTTCGCTCTGCCGCGAAGTTGGGTTCGCGCGGGTGCACACCTTCCCCTACTCGCAACGTCAACGCACGGCCGCTGCCCGCATGCCCGGCCAGGTTGCCCCGGACGTGCGAAAGGAGCGCGTCGCCGAACTCCTCGCGCTCGGCAAGCGCCTCTCCGAGACGTTTCGCCTGCGCCACGCGGGTGCGGTCCGGCCCGTGCTTTGGGAGACGGAACGCGAACTCGATGGCGCGGCGGCCTGGTTTGGCCACACCGACAACTACATCGGCGTCATCATGCCCGGCGAGGGAATGCGCAACCGCGTCACGCCGGTGGTCCTCGGGCCCTTGCTCGGCGAAGGCATGCGCGGCCTGCCCGTGGGAGCCGCCGCATGACGACCCTCCACCGCTGGCTGCTCGCCTTCTACAGCTCGCTCCTGATCGCGGTCTGCGGGGCGCTCGCGCTCCTCGCCTGGGACCAGGAGCGGCAGCTTGATGTCGATCTCCGCGGCTTCCGTTTCGTGTCGTCCATTACATCGGGCGAAAGCGAAAAGGGCGCCTTCATCCTGCTCCTCTGGGTCGTCGCGATGTTCGGCGTGATAACGATGCTGGTCGCCATCTTCCCCGCCGCGAAGGCCCGCCGCGGCGTCTTCCGCCTGCGCCAGGCAAGTGGCACGATCGTCGAAGTGTCCGCCGAATCGCTCGAATCGCTGCTCGAAGACGAACTCGAACGCCTCCCGGATGTCCGCCAGGCGTGGGCCAGCGTGAGCATGGTCTCCGGCATTATCCAACCCGACGTCACGGTCGTCATTGAGCCGTCGGCGCATGTTGCGCACGTCAGCGCGGCCGTCGTCCATCACACAATCGAGACCCTCAAGGAGCGCGTCGGGCTCACGCATGTGAACAGGCCTGGCATCCAGGTGAGCTACGAAGAGTTCGCGGAACGGCCGGTGGTGGCTCAGCGCCCGGCTGGCGTGGCCCTGGCGATGGCTGGCCCGTCGCAACCGCCGCCCGCGCCAGCGCCGGCGCCATCTGTCGCGCCCGCCGGTTCGGCCCGCCCGGAGGATGAGTGAGCGAACCCGCCGCCCCCGCGAAGCGCACGCCTCCCCCAAACAACGAACTCCCCTGGGTGTTCGAATCGCTCCTCTTCGTGGCCGAAGAGCCCTTGAGCCTTGGCACGCTGGCGGCGGCCGTAGGTGTCGGCGAGACAACCGCGCGCAAGGCGCTTGGCCGCCTCGCGGCCGACTACGAGGCGCGTGGCCTGCGTGTCATGGAGGATGGCCAGAAGTACCAGATCGTCACCGCCCCCGAGTATGCGGGGTACATCGACGCGCTGCTCGGGCTCGCGCCAGGGCAGAAACTGTCTCGCGCCGCCCTCGAGGTGCTGACGATCATCGCCTACCGTCAGCCTTGCTCACGCGCCGAGGTCGAATCAATCCGCGGGACGAACAGCGACAAGCTCGTGAACACGCTCGAAGCGCGCGGCTTGGTCGAACACTCAGGGACGAGCGAAGGCGCAGGCCGCGCCAAGCTGTACCGCACGACGATGCGCTTCCTCGAACACTTCGGTATCGCCAGCCCGCGGGACTTGCCCCCGCTGCCCGTCGAAGAGGACGAGCTCCTCACCGACCCGCTGTGACTCCGGCCCCCCGGCACCACCGCCGGGCCATTGGCCGTTAGCCCGCGCTCGCTCCACCGTAGCCGCGCCACCTGTGGGCGCAGGGCGGAGCTGAACCTCTCCAGAGCCTTGCCCCCGGGGTGAGGGCTACTGGTAGGTCGCCCCCGCGATCAGCGCCTGCACTTCTGGCTCCAGCAGGTTCGCCGCGGCCGGGCCTTCGAAGCGGTCATAGATGATGCCGTTCTTATCGATGACGTAGACGTACGGCTCCGTGAGATTTCCGTCCGGCCGGATGAGCCACTCCCGAGCGGTTGTGTTCACGCTTTTCGAAGCGAAGTCCCGCCAGATTTCGATGTGGACGAAGTCCACCTTGTCTTTGTACTTGTCGTTGAGCGTCGCGACTTCGTCCGTCACCGGCCCGCAGAAGCGCGACGTGCAGAACGCCGGGGTGGCGAACACGATCACGAGCGGTCGCCCCGCCGCGATCGCATCCTTGATCTTCACCTCGTGCATGTCGTTCGCAGGTTCGCCGGAGTCGATCTCCGAGATCTTCGTCACGTCTTTCTTCGTCAGGTTGTCGCTCTTGAGCGCGGGCATGCCTGGCGCCGGGATGCCGGGCTTGGCCGCGACATCGAAGCCGACGCTCGCCGTGCCCTTCGTGCCGTCCGAAAGGATCGTCTCGGCGGCGATGCCCCATCCTCCCGCGTGGCTAAACTTGACGCGGATGTAATAGGCGACGCGGCTCTGGTCCTGGCCGCCGTGGGTGTGATTCGAACCGTCGCCGTGTACGTGGACGCGCTCGGGCCCGACGCCGGGAGCGCTCTGAATCGCCCCTCCCTGGCAGTACGGCGCGGGCTTCGTTGGGTCTTTCAGGTCGTAAATCGTGACCCGAACCTTGGCGCCGCCCTGAGGCAAGTCCTGCTTATTGGTGATGGCGAAGACGAAGTTATTCTCCCCACCCGCGTAGAAGTCGAGCCCCGCGACGACGAGGTTCACCTGGTTCCGCTGACTCTCCGGGATGTTCGCGGCGGGGTTGGCGGACGGCGGGAAGTCTTTCGATGGCGGCGGCGACGTTGTCAGGTCCACGCATTGGGGAATGACGCGCCCGTCCGGCCCGGACTGTACGGCGGCGGCGGAAGTGTCCACCGCCGTTGTCTTCGGTGTGCCGCTGCCGGTGCCTCCGCATGCGACGAAGAGGAGCGCGACGAGGGGGATAGCGGCGGCGACGAGGGGCAGGTTTCGGCTCATATCGACTCAGAGTAGCGCGAGCGCTCGCAATGGTCGGTCAGTGCGAGGTCAAGCCGAGCCTGCGATTGCACGCGGGAGCCGGGCGGCTCTGTCCGCCCTATCGCCGAAACGTGCCGGGAGCGTGTGCGTCAGATTTTTGCACGATGAGTGGGCACCGACCTGGAGCCGGCCGCCTCGCCAAGGGGCTCCCAAAGACCGCTCCGTATCCGTCGCGGCTAGGATTGTTGGTTCCGAAGCTCCGCCCGAGAGCCGACACGAATCTGTCCTAGCCGCGACTGGAAGGAGCGGTCTTTACGACGGTCGCCGTGGCAGTCAGCGGGAGA
>JANXYE010000331.1 GCA_025350285.1 Chloroflexota bacterium | reverse complement strand
CGCCGCGAGCCGTAGGAGTTGAAGTCCTCTTTCGCCACCCCGATCTCTCGCAGGTAGATGCCGGCCGAGCTGTTCGCGCTGATATTGCCGGCCGGGGAAATGTGATCGGTCGTGATCGAATCGCCGAGGACAGCGAGCACCCGCGCGCGTGTGATGTCCCGGATAGGCGCGGGGGTCAGTTCGAGGTTGTCGAAGTACGGTGGGTTCTTGATGTAGGCAGACCAGGTGTCCCACTGGTAGAGATCGCCGGTCGGTGTTTCGATTTCGCGCCACTTGTCCGGGCCCTTGAAGACGTCGGCGTAGCGGCTGCGGAACATTTCCGAGCGGACTGAGGTGCGGACCGTCTCGTCCACTTCGGCCTGGGTCGGCCAGATGTCCTTGAGGAAGACCGGCCCGTCGGTGCCCTCGCCGATCGGTTCGGTGTACGGATCCCAATCCATTCGGCCGGCGAGCGCGTAGGCCACCACCAGCGGCGGCGAGGCGAGGTAGTTCGCGCGTGTATCCGGGTTCACGCGGCCTTCGAAGTTGCGGTTGCCCGAAAGGACCGCCGCGGCCACGAGTTCGCCGTCCTTGATGGCGGCGCTAATGCGTTCGTCCAGCGGCCCCGAGTTGCCGATGCAGGTGGTGCAGCCGTACCCGACAAGGTTGAACCCAACCTGGTTGAGGTACGGGCTGACCCCGGCGGCGTTGAGGTAGTCCGTTACGACCTGGGAGCCGGGGGCCAGGCTCGTTTTCACCCACGGCGGCGTCTTCAAGCCCTTTTCGACGGCCTTCTTCGCGACCAGACCGGCCCCAAGCATGACTTCGGGGTTCGACGTGTTCGTGCAGCTGGTAATGGCCGCGATGACGACCGCACCCTGCTTCAGGTCGAAGCTGTCCACCTTCACGCTCGCCCCCCGGCGGTCCGGCCCGGCCATCTCCAGGACATTCTTCTCGAAGTCCGCGCGGGCGTCCTTAAGGCTGATGCGATCCTGCGGGCGCTTCGGACCGGCAATCGCGGGCTCCACCTCGCCAAGCTCCAGCGAGAGCGTGTCGCTAAACAGCGGGTCTGGCGTGGAATCGGTGCGGAACAAGCCCTGGGCCTTCGCGTATGCCTCCACGAGCTGGACAAGCGACTCGTCGCGGCCCGTGAAGCGCAGGTAGTTCAGCGTCTCAGCGTCGATCGGGAAGAAGCCCATCGTCGCGCCGTACTCGGGCGCCATATTCGCGATCGTTGCGCGGGAGGCCAGCGGCAGGTTGGAGAGCCCGGCCCCGTAAAACTCGACGAACTTGCCGACCACGCCTCTCGCCCGAAGCATCTGCGTGACGCGCAGCACGAGGTCGGTGCCGGTCGCGCCCTCGGGCAGTTTGCCCGTCAGTTTGAAGCCGACTACCTCGGGGATGAGCATCGAGACCGGTTGGCCGAGCATCGCCGCCTCGGCTTCGATCCCACCGACGCCCCAGCCCAAGACGCCGAGGCCGTTGATCATGGTCGTGTGCGAATCGGTGCCGACGAGCGTGTCGGGATACGCGATCTTCTCGGCCGGAGTCTCTTTGCGGAAGACGACGGTGGCAAGGTATTCGAGGTTCACCTGGTGCACGATGCCGGTGCCCGGTGGCACCACGCGGAAGTTGTCGAACGCCTGCTGGCCCCAGCGCAGGAACTTGTAGCGTTCCGCGTTCCGTTCGAATTCGAGATCGACGTTCTTCGTGAACGAGTCGAGGGCGCCGAAACTATCGACCTGGACCGAGTGGTCGATTACGAGATCGACCGGCTGGAGCGGGTTAATGCGCTTCGGGTCGCCGCCGAGCTTGACGATGGCGTCGCGCATTGAAGCCAGGTCAACGACCACGGGCACGCCGGTAAAGTCCTGGAGCAGCACCCGCGCCGGCGTGAAGGCGATCTCGCGGTCTTCGCCGCTGTTCGGCTTCCAGTTCGCGAGCCCTTCGATGTCAGCCTTCGTAACGCCGCGGCCGTCTTCGTAGCGGAGCAGGTTTTCGAGCAGGATCCGGAGCGAAACAGGCAGCCGCGCCACGTTCGCGAGGCCCGCTTCGACGAGCGCGGGCAGCCGGTAGTACGTGTAAACGTCGCCGCCGGTGGCCAGCGATGACTTGCTTCCGAATGAATCGGGGTTCACAGGTTCCCATCCTTTGTGTCCGGTGCTCGCGTACGAGCCCGGCAGAGTATCCGGTGAGGATGTAATGGAGGGGCTTCCCGCGAACTATCGAGGCGGATCGGTTCCCATGCCCCAGGCCTCCTTCCAAAGGATCCTGGGCCCTTTCCGGCGCGCGCTTAAGCGACCGGTGGCCGTCACCCCAGGTTCCCCGCGACTTCCTTATGCAGGACCGTTGGGCCCGGGCCTGGTTTCTGTGGGGACGGCGCCTGAAATCATAGCACACTGTCGTGGACCCGTGTGAACCTTCTTCGCCCCGCGGCCGGAGCGCCGCCACGCTCCTCGATGCCCCCGCATCAGCACCGCGACGGAGACGGAGCGGCGGCCCGGCCACGCACCAACTCCGGGTGCCCACGATCACCCGCTCTGGCGCGCCTCCACCTCCCACGTAAACCGATCATGAAACCGCAGGAGCGCGCTCAGCAGCGGCCGGCCGATGACAGCCAGCGTGACCGCGTTGAACACCGCGCCAAGGAGGTCCCAGCCGAAGCTCGTGAAGATGTAGAAGTTCCAGTAGCGGCGCAGGGCCTCCGTGAAACCGATGCCCGGCGCGTACGAGATGTCGGGCCCGGCCGTCCAGAACGGCCATGTCCAGAGGTTGATGATCGCCCCGTAGGCGATTGCCGCGACGAACCCGTACCCGGAGAGCGCGGCGATGCGAGCTGGGGCGGGCAGCCGGCTCGCGTTCGCGGTCACCCCGAGAAGCCCTGCGCCAAGCCCTATCCAGGCACTGGCGAACATCTGAAATGGCATCCACGGCCCGATGCCACCCGTCACGATCGCGCTAAGGAAGAGCGAGAGGGCCCCTAGCAAGAAGCCGAGTCGTGGCCCAAAACAGAAGCCTCCGAGGATAACGAGCAGCCAGTAGAGGTTTGCGCCGGCCGGCAGGGTGATAGTGCGGAACACGGCCGCGAACGCGGCGAGCACCCCAAGCGCCGCGAGTGACTTGCTGTTCAGCCGCCCGTTCGTCATGTCGGCCACCACCAACAACATGCAGAGCGCGCCAAGCGCCCCGAAGATTAGCGGCGCGTCGGTGCTGTGTTCGAACCAGCGATCGTCCGGGCTGGACGTTTCAGCGAAGAAGAAGGGATGCAGGTAGGCCACCACTCCGACGAGGTTCAGCGCCACGAAGGAGACCCACCCCCAGCCGATCGCCGGGAGCGCGATGGTCGATCGGCGTGCCGTTTCAAGCGCCATGCCGCCGCCTCCAGACGACCGCCGCGGCGGTCACGACGACGAGTCCGCCGGCAACGGCCGCAAACGCCAGCAGGCCGGACGAGCCCCCGGCGCCGTTCGCCGCGCGTGGACCGCCAGTAGCCGGCGCGAGCGCGGTTGGCGAGTGTGTCAGCGCGGTCGTGACGGTCACCGTGCCGATAGCGTCTGTCGCGGCCGGGATCGCTGCTGTCGCGCTTGCTGACGCCACCGGCGATGAGGCAGCCGCCGACGGAGATGGGCCGGGCGCCTCGGTTTCGGAGGCGACGGTTGTGGTGGTGTTGCCGGGCGCGGCGTCTGTCGCCGACACGGAGGGAGCCGAGGCGGTGACAGACGCCGTCGCGGGCTGCTGCGTCGGCTCCCTCCGCGTCGGCGTTGGGAGGAGGTCCTCGCCACCGCGCGGGCCGTGCCCGCAGATGTTCTCGAACGTCACGGCGTTCGGAGCGGGAGCACTGTTGGGGCTCCCCCGGCCCCACTTCCAGCCCTGCACATCGCCATCCTTAGCGCGCAACAGGTTGAACGCGAGTGACGAATACACCCAGCCTTCGCCGTGCTTCTGCGTGAAGAACGCCCAGTAGGTGCAGTTCGAGCCCTGGCACTGGCAGAAGCAGCTCTCGAAGCTGGCGGCGTTGCCGCACCCGGTACCGCCAATGGAGCAGACCGTGCGCGCCGCGCCGCCGAACTGCTCGTAACCCAACCCCGCCGCCGAAAGCAGGTCCGCGCCCGTGATTGAATCGCCCTTAAACGGGACGCAGTAGGTCGTGGTCGAGTCGCCATTCTGGATGACGAGCCCGGCCTCCCCGTCCGCCCGCGCCGAAGTAACCGAGAACGCAAAAACTAAGCTCAGCAGCAGTGCAAACACCAGGGAACGCCCGAAAGATCTGCCCCCCTCTCCCGCCGGGTCGGGAGAGGGGTTGGGGGTGAGGGCCCTCGGCCCTGCCGCAAGAAATTCGCTCACCACTCCACCTCGCTGACCACGGTTGCGCCCGCCACCACGCGCGCTATCTGAGTCGGGCATGGCCCGTCGGCCGCGAACGCCACTCGCGCCGGGAGGTCGAACACGATCTCGCCCCCGTCAAGTCCGATCACGCGCGTCGCGAAGAGCGCCGCGGATTCGATGTCGTGGGTCGCGACGATCGCCGCGCCGCCGCCCGCCGCGTGAGCACAGAGGCGCGCCGCTAGCCAAGTCTTTGCCTCCGCGTCGGCCCCCCGCGTCGGTTCATCAAGCAGCCAGGCGCGCGGTTCGTGCGCCAGCATCGCCGCGATGGCCACTCGCTGCTGCTGCCCAACCGAAAGGTCGCGCGGGTTCCGCCCGGAGAGGTGGCTGATGTCCCACGCTTCGAGGGTCGCGGAAACGCTCTCGGGCGGGCGGCGGCGAAGGTGAAGCGTTTCGGCCACCTCGTCCCGCACGGTGTCCTTGAACAGCGCGAGCGACGGGTTCTGCGGGACGAGGCCCGCCCCGGCGGTTCGGCGCTGCACCGGGAGCCCGGCCGCGGACGTGAGCCCACATCCTGTATCGACCGCTATCGTCCCCGAAATGCGGCCCAGGAGGCCCGTGATGGCACGAAACAGCGTCGACTTGCCGCTGCCGTTCGCGCCGACGAGGGCGATGACCTCGCCCTGGTGGAGCGTAAAGGAAGCATCTCGCAGCGCGACGAAGTCTCCATACCCAGCGGTGAGACCATCCGCCTTGATCACCGGGTCGCCCGCAACAAGGTTCTCCGAGGCCCTCGCGCCCAGCTGCCGGCCAAGGGCCGCGGCCCGGAACTCGTCGATAGTCAGTGGCGGTGGCACGAACCCCAGGCGCCGCCCCAGTTCGACCACGGGCGGGACTGCCGTAAGTTCCAGCGCGGCCTCGCGCGGCGTCCACTCGCGCACCTTCCCTCCGGCGACCTCGACGACACGCCCGACCCTGTGCAACAGGCGTTCGAGCCGGTGCTCCACCACCAGCACCGCCGTGCCGGTCGTTCCGGGAAGCGACGCGAGCGTGTTGATCACCGCTTCGGCCCCGGCAGGATCGAGTTGCGAAGTCGGCTCATCGAGGAGCAGGAGCCTTGGCCGAAGAGCGAGTGCCGCCGCGATCGCGACCCGCTGCCGCTCGCCGCCGGAGAGCGTCCGGAGCCTCCGCGCACGGAGGTGGGCGATGCCGAAGCGCTCCAGCAGCTCGTCGAGGCGTGCCGCCATCTCGCGAGGTGGGACCGCGTGCTGCTCCATGCCGAAGGCTATCTCGTCTTCGACCGTGTCCGAAACGCCCTGCACCTCGGGCTCCTGGAACACCATCCCGGCGATCGCGGCCATCTCCCGCGTCGGCGTGCGTGACGGGTCATGATCGCTGACCACAATGCTCCCGCCGATCTTGCCCCCATAGAACTGCGGGATGAGCCCATTGAAGAGCCGCACAAGCGTCGATTTCCCCCCGGCCGATGGCCCGGCGACGAGCGTGAAGTCCCCCTCGCGAACGCGCAGGTTCACGCAGGTCAACGCCCGATCGACTGCGCCGGGATAGGTGTAGTTCACGGCGACGAGATCAGCGATCATTGGCGGGCCACCTTCGCCGGATAGAGCGATGGCGTCGTCATCAGTTCCTGTTTGGAAGGCTGAAGCGCGAGGCGCAGCGCCGGCCACGCGCAGGCGAGCGCGACGAGTCCGCCCGGCAGCGCGAACTCCGGCGCCGGCAGGTTCGCGAACGGGTTGTAACCGAGTTCGACCCATCCTGCCTGCTTGCCCGCAACGGTGAACATGATGAGGGCGAGCGAGAACGCAATTCCGGCCCTATCGAGCGCGCCCAGCGGTTCGTTGCGCAGGCGAGTGGTGTGCCGGGAGCGCGCCGCGAGCAGAAGCCAGGCGGCCAGCGCGCAAGCCCCGGCGGCGGCGAGCACCGAGGCTAGCGGGCGCAGATTGTCGTAGTAGTACCAGAGCCCGGCCGCCGCCATCAGCAGCGGCGCGGAAAGCGCGCCTATCGCCTGGGGCCAGCGGGCCGTCGATGGCGCCGAAGCGTAGCCGCGCGCTTCCATCGCTTCGGCCAGCCGCATTGAACGTTCGAGCCCGCCGATGATGGCGGGCACGATCAGCGCGGGGAGTTGGCGCATGCCGCCGGGGGCGCCACGCAGCGTGCGCATTTCGCGGATGCGGCGGACATCGTCGATGCTCGCCGGCAGCAACGATAATCCGACGGTCACGACCAGGCCCGCGTGGAAGACCGCCGCCGGCGCGGCCCGTAGCACGCGATGTGGGCTCACGGCGCCGTTGAAGACGCCGAACGCCAGCAGCACGCAGAGGATCGAAAAGCCACGAATGCCCGCCGCGACAAGCCCTTCGGCCGAAACCGGGCCGCCGAGCGCTAGGCCGCCGAGCCAGTCCGGGAAGTTGGGCCCCGGGATGGTGAAGAGGATGTGACGCCCGTAGCTTCCGTTGATCACCGAGATGCCAACCGAGATGGCCAGCATCCCCGCTCCGAACGTCGCCAGAACGCGGAAGCTCGTGAGCCCGTGATCACCGCGCGGGCTGAGGGCCGCCACCAGGATGACGGCCAACAGCACAACCACGAGGTAAAGCGGATTCGTCGTCGAAAGGGCAACGGCCATGACCAACGCGACCCACGAGAGCCAGGCGAAGGTGTGCATGTTCATCCTCCGGCGCTAGCCGCCTCGCTACCGGGCTTTCCGCGTGGCGGTCACAGCCGCGCCACCCGCCAACACGAGCAGCACGACCGCCATGGCGATGAGCGCGGTAGCGGACTCACCACTCATTGCGCCAGTTCCCGTGTTGGGTGGGAGCGGAGCCCTTGGCCGGGCCGGCGTAACCGCGGCCGCGGGACCGGCCGGACGTATGGCCGTCGCCGACGCGTCACAAAAGGTGCGTCCGGCCAGCGCCGGAACTACCTGGTTCGTGGCGAACGCCGGGTCGAAACCCTTAAACGAACCGTCCGGGTTCTGCTGGCTGATCAGGTACGTCACCGGGTTCACGCCGGTCTTCGTGTACGCGGCGGTTTCGACGTTTTCGCCAGCGGCGAGCAGGCCCTGGATGGCGAAGGCGGTTGATGAGGCGTTTGATTCATTCGGGTCGAAGCCCCAACCACCGTCCTTGCCCTGCGTGCTCTTGAGGTAGGCGACGGCCTTCGCCAGCGCGGCGTCAGACTTCGGCGCCCCGGCCGCGACTAGCGCCTGGAGGGCGATGCCCGTGGTGTCGGGATCGCTCGCGCCCTGGAAGCCCCAGCCGCCATCGTCGATCTGCGTTTTGCGAAGCGCGAGGACGGCGCTACTGGGGATGTTGTTGCCTGTGCAGGCGAGCCCAATCAGCGCAATGGACTGGCTGAAGTCGTCCGCGGCATAGAGGCCCGTGGCGGCGGCGTACCCGGCGTTTATCTTCGCGATAAGGTCGGTCCCGGCGACCGAACGCGGGTCGATCCCGAGCGCCCGAGCGGCGAGCGCGGCCTTCGCTGCCTCGGCCGGCTTCGTGGCCCCGGCGGCGTTCGCCTTGAGGAAATCGGCGGGCGATTTGCCGTCTTTTAGGAGCGAGTTTGGATCGACACCGGCGGCGCGGACGGCGAAGATCGCGTCCATGCTCTGGCCCGCGCCAAAGCCGCCATCAGGCAGTTGCGTGGTGCGAATGTAGTCGGCGCCCCGGCCGGCCGCTCCCGTTTCAGGCAGCGCCGCGGAGGCGAAGAAAAGAGAGAGCGCCATGAGCGCTCCGGCGACAAGAAAAACAGGCTTCACTGGGAACGCACTCCATGCAGGTTCAACAGTCCGCGACGGGCGTGCTGAGGGCGCGCCGCGCAGAATCAGGTTCGGCTTGGATGTAGATTGGCCCGCCGCTGGCGGGTAGCTCTACGCAGAGCAGGCGTGTGCCATGGTCCCGACCCCTTTCGCGCGAAGGTCTTCGGTGCCGGGTTCAAGACGGGTTCCTGGCTGGGCCCGCGGAGCGGACCATCACAGTTGCGGCACAGCGCCGGAATTACACCGGCTTCCCCGGATCCACCTCGCGACGCGAGGAGCTCGAACCGGAAACAGTTGTCGAAGGCTTACCATCGCCCCCCCCGTGCGCTGGGTCAAGACCCGTTCTGGTCCGCCCCGCCGCCCAGGTCGGCCGCGAGCCGGAGCAGCAGTTCGAGGCGCGTCGCGTGCAGGCCGCTGGCCAGTCCGCTCGAGTTCGGGACCACCCAGAGGCGCGTCCGGGCGCCGATGCGCTCCGGCTGCGGGCCGAACGTCCTCGAACGAAGCTCCCGCCCCGTAAGCCCCCAGCTCACGGCCGCGAAAACGTTGAAGATCTGCCGTCCGCCGAGGACAGCGACATGGGGTTGGGCCGCGAGAAGTTCTTCGTGCAGACGGCGCGCCCCGGCGAGAAGTTCCTCGGGCGTCAACTCACTGGCCCGCAACGATGGCCGCGGACAGAGGTCGGTGAAGCCAATACCCGCCTCGTCCATGAGGAGCCCATCGTCCGCTGGACCTACGGTGCGGTCCACGAGTCCGCTGGCGTTGAGGTGGCGCCAGAACGCGTTCCCGGGCCGGGCGTAGTAGTGCCCGAGCCGGGCCGAGTCGAGCCCCGGGTTATAGCCGACGAACACGATCCGCAGGCCGGGCCCCAGGTAGTGCGGCAGGGTCGGCAGGTCCTCCCCGCGGCTCACCGCGGCTTCCCCGGCTGAAGATGGAACCGCACCTCTGGGCTACGGAGGTGCAGCTTGAGTGGCAGAACATCCCGGCGCTCCGTTCCGGCGAAGGTCAGCACGAGTCCGATGCGGTTGCCCAGCGGGAGGACGCCACCCAGTGCGGGGTTGCTCGAAGCCGGGTAACGGCGGCCGTCGATGCCCGACATTTCGAGCTGGAAATCAGCTCCAACCGGCGCCCAGGTCTTGTTCGTCATCACCTCAAGCCTCACCACGAACACCCCGGGGTACAGCTGTCCGTCCGGGCCCGGTTGCCGCTCCGCATTGACGATCCGGATGACCTTGCCGTCG
>JANXYE010000313.1 GCA_025350285.1 Chloroflexota bacterium | reverse complement strand
GGACGTAGAAGTCGATGGTCCGGCGGCGAGGGCGCGGATCGATGATCCAATATTCAGCGACCCCGGCCGCTTCGTATTCGAGGCGCTTCTCTTCGCGGTCGCGGCGGGTGCTGCCGGTGGAGGCGACTTCGACGACGATATCGGCGGGGCCCATGAGGCCCTGCTCGGTGAGACGATGGGCGTTGCGTTCGGCGATGAACATGATGTCCGGCTCGCGCCAGGAATGCCCGGGGCGGGTGCGCATGGCGTAGGGGCCGTGGTGCGCACGGCCGGCGTCGAGGGCGATGCCGAAGCCGCCGAAGAATCCGATGAGAAAGCCGACCTGGATCCGGTGGGACTCGCCAGCAACCGTGTAGTGATACACCTTTCCGTCCACCCAGTCGGCGAGGCCGCCCTGCTGGTCCCAGTCGAGGTACTGCTGCTCCGTCATATCGTAGACGGCGACGATGTCGGGGTAGGGCAGCAGGCGGGGGAGTGGGCGGGGACGGTCGAGCGCGGTGACCATGAAGCGGTTATAGGGCAGCGGGACGGATCGAAGGGCGCGGCTCGCGTAGGATCGGCCGATCCCGAACCTTGTGAGGCCCCAGCCATGTCCAATTCCGTCATCCTCGTCGAGAAGAACGATGGCGTCGCCATTATCACGCTGAACCGGCCAGAGGCGATGAACGCGCTCAACTTCGAGCTGCGGGCGGGCATCGTGCGGGCGTTCGCCGAGGTGAAGGCCGACCCGTCGGTCGATGTCGTGATCCTCACGGGGGCGGGCCGGGGATTCTGCGCTGGCCTGGACCTGAAGGAACTCAGCGGCGAAACGGGCGACACGCGGGGCCTGGCGGCGGTCACGAACAACGACCTTCGCGGCGCGCTGGAGGAGTTCGACCGGCCGATCATCGGGGCGATCAACGGGGTGGCGATCACCGGCGGGTTCGAACTGGCGCTGCTCTGCGACTTCCTCGTCGGGACGCCGAATACGCGGTTCGCGGATACCCATGGGCGGGTGGGGATCGTGCCGGGCTGGGGGCTGAGCCAACGATTAGGCCGGTGGATTGGCATCGGGCGGGCGAAGGAACTCCACTACACGGGGAACTTCCTCGCCGCGGAGCAGGCGGAGCGCTGGGGCCTGCTGAATCGCGTGGTGGCGCCGGAGGAGCTGCTGCCGGTGTGTCTGCAATTGGCGCGGGACATCCAGAGCTGCGACCAGGGCGTGATCCGGACGGTGAAGCAGATCGCGGACGAGGGATACGAGACGACGCTGCGGGAGGGTCTGCGGCTGGAACTCATCGCGAGCGAAGAGTACGGGCGGAAGAACGTCTCGCAGGCGATGGTGGCGGAGCGGCGACGGGGGATCCAGGAGCGGGGGAGGGCGCAGGCGGTCCGGTAGACGTGGGGAGGCGAGACGAAAGAGGCGCCCGGCTGCGAGCGAGCCGGGCTGGCCGTATAGTTAGGCAGGGAGGGCGACTTGGCGGCGATTGCGATCACGTTCCCGGAAGAGACCAACGACCAGGGCCGGCCTACGCTCTGGTTCGGGAGCTGGCTGGTGGGGGAGAGCGGGCAAGAAGCCGGCTGGTTCCATAGTGCGCGGGGCGGAGGGGGCGGTGTCTACGAAGTGCCGGCGGAAGCGTCTGGGGTCCGTATCCGCAAATGGCCGAACGATGGCTTCGAAGCGGAGTACGCGGACGTGCTCGATCTGAGCGGAATTGGTGTGATTACCGCGAATGAACTCGATTTCGATATCCGAAAGAAGTACTGTTCACTACCAGAGGGCTTCGGCTAAGCCGAGACCTCGCCGCCCGCCCACCCTGGAGGAACGCCAATGACCACAACGATGCCCAAGGAATCCGTCGATGCGATGACGCCGCTGGAGCGGAGCGTCTACTTCAATGCCCAGCGGTACTACACGCCGGGCCACGAGGGTTGGCCGCGGGTGGCGACGCCAGGGGCGCCAAACAAGTTCCTGATGATCTCCGCGGACTGCCACGTGAACGAGCCGCCAAACCTATGGGTGGAACGGATCGACGAGAAGTACCGGCACCGGCTGCCGCGCATCGAGGTAGACGGGAGCGGCGTGAAGTGGTCGATCACCGAAGGCCACCACCCGATGAAGCTGCGCGACCTGAAGATGGAGGGCGAGGACCTCGAACGGTCGAAGGTTGGGAAGGGCGACCCGGAGGAGCGGCTGCGGGACCACGCGCGCGACGGGATCGACGCGGAGATCATGTTCCCGAACCGCGGGCTCAACATGTGGGCGACGCCGGACCCGCTGTTCAGCCAGGCCCAATGCAGGGTCTACAACGACTACTGCTGGGAGACGTTTGGGGCGTACTACGACCGGCTTTCGCCACTGGCGGCGGTGAATACAGGCGACATCGATAGCGCGATCACGGAAGTCCAGCGAACGGCGAAGCTCGGTTTTCGCGGGCTCACTCTGCCGTGCAAGCCGATGTGGGGGCCGGGAGGATCGGACGACCCGAACTACAACGACCCGGAGTACGACCGCCTGTGGGGCTGCATCCAGGACACTGGGATGCCGATGACCTTCCACGTTTCGACGGGCAAGGACCCACGGGGGGCGAAGGGGCATGGTGGGGCGGTCATCAACTACGTGATTCATTCGCTGGCGCCGACGGCGGAGCCGATCGTGATCCTGTGTTCGTCGGGGATCCTCGACCGGTTCCCCGGGCTGAAGTTCGCGAGCATCGAGGCAGGGATCGGCTGGGTGCCGTGGATGCTGCGGGCGATGGACGAGGCGTATGAGCACCACCACTTCTGGGTGTTCCCGAAGCTGAAGATGCTGCCAAGCGAGTACTACCGGGCGAACGGGGCGGCGTCGTTCCAGGAGGACCCGCCGGGCGTGGACTTGATGCGCTCGCACGGGCTTTCGGACAATTTCATGTGGGCGAACGACTATCCGCACCACGAAGGTTCGTGGCCGCACAGCGAGGCGGCGATAGAACGGCACATGGGCCAGCTATCGGACGAGGAGCGGGGCAAGGTGCTTGGCCTGAACGCGGCGCGGTTCTTCAACTTCGACGTGGAGAAGCTGGTGAGCTACCGGTAGGCGTCGTGCCGGGCGTTTGGCATCGAACGGGCGTCAGCCGCCGCTCCCTGTCGGTCGCGGTGCTGAGAAAGCCGTCGGCGCGATGGTCAGGCCGGCCGGCCCTGCGCCTCGACCGGGGGTCAGCCGATGCTTCGCTACCTGGCGCATTACTGACAGCCGACGGCATTCGCCGCCTTGGGCCTGGTCGCGGTTATGGCGCGGGTGTGCCAGTATCGGCGCGTTGGCCGGACGGCCAGTTTTCGCGGAGGACCGGATGTCTGTACTCGACCTCTTTCGGCTTGATGGACAGGTGGCCTGTGTAACGGGCGGCGGGCGGGGAATCGGTGAAGGGATCGCGCTGGCCCTGGCGGAGGCGGGCGCGGATGTCGTCGTCGCGGCGCGGCGAGAGCACGAAGTCGAGGCGGTGGCGGAGAAGATCCGGGCGCTGGGGCGGCGGGCGGTGGCGGTGCGGAGCGACGTGCTTGCGCCAACCGCTATTGAGGAGCTGGTGGAGCGCACCGTCAAGGAGATGGGCAAGCTGACGATCATGGTGAGCAACGCTGGCGGCAACATCGACCGGACGCCGCGGCGACTGGTGGATACGCCGGAAGAGGTCTGGGACCAACTGATCGACTTCAACCTGAAGACGGCCTGGCGGGGGGCGAAGGCATCTGCGCCGCACATCGCGGCGGCTGGCGGCGGGAGCATCATCAGCATCGTTTCGATCAACGGGTTGAAGGCTTCCCCGAGCTTCGGACCATACGGAGCGGGTAAGGCGGGGGTCGTGAACATGACCATGACACTGGCGGTCGAACTGGCCGCAATGAACATCCGGGTGAACGCCATCGCGCCGGGGCTGATCCCGACGGAGATGCTCTACGAGACGGTCAAGATCGGCCCGGACGCGATACCGGCGATGGCGAAGGGCATCCCGCTCGGGCGGGCTGGCACGCCGATGGACATCGGCGCTTGCGCCGTGTATCTCGCGTCGGAGGCGGCGAACTGGGTGACGGGGCAGTGCATCTCGGTATCTGGTGGCGCGTAACATCCGCGGGCTGATGCGCTGGGCGTGGTAGCCGATAGATCAGATGTGATAGCGCACCCTCGTGTGGTCCTCGCTGGGTTGGCCCTGGTGGCTGGCGTGCTCACCGCTGGTTGTCTCGCCAACGACGATAGCAACGTGGAGCCAGCCGGTACCGCGAAGTCCCTTTCGACTCCGGACACGACGCCGATCGCCGATGCCTGCACGCTCGTTACGGCGGCTGAAGCGGTCGCGGCGTTGGGTGAGAAGGTGACCTTCGCGGAGTCGAGTTCGAGCACCGATGAGCTGGGCAACAGGAGCTGCGTGTTCAAGGCGGCGGCCGCGGGTTCGAAGCGACTGGTCGAGGTGCGCGTCATCCAGAACGCTTCGATTTCAACGGCGGAGCGGAAGAAGGGCACGACGGCGGCGTCGGAATTCGAAAAAGCCAGGGTTTCGTTCGCCAAACGGCCGGAGGGCGCCACACCGGTGGCGAACGCGGGCGACAGCGCGTTCTGGAACGGTACGCGGCTCTACGTTTTGAAACAGGACGTACTGTTGACGCTGCTCGTCGGTGACGAAGCGGCCGGCAACGTTGGGGCGACAACGCCGCTGGCGCGTTCGGCGGCCAAGCGCATCAAGTAGGGTCCTCACGCACGACCCTCGCCTCCTTCCCCGGAAGGACGGGCGAGGGGAGCGGGCCGTCAACGGTTGTGGCCAGGACGGGCGCTATTCGGACAGGGGCCGCCGCTCCCCATCGGTCGCGGTGCTGATGGGCGCTGCGCAGGCGAGGGCAGAGCGGCTTCAACGGGGTCGCCGGATTGCGGCGCCGTCTGTCAGTCGTTAGCCTCGGTTCGTTCGTAGAAGCGAAGGGCGACGATGAAGAAGCTTGTGACTACGGTTGGGATTGTGTAGGCCTGGCGACCAAGGAGGAGAGGCAATGCAACGGCTGACATTCGGTTCGATCACGGTGGATGCGGTCATAGATGGGGAGCTAGGGGCGCCGCTGGCGAGCCTGCTGCCCACAGCGGATCTCGTGCGGTTCGCGGCGATCGGTGGCGTCGATTCAGCGACGGGGCTCGCTACGCTACCGTTGACGACGTTCGTCATCCGTTCAGCGGGGAAGCTTGCGCTCGTGGATACGGGTATCGGGCCGGACCTGGGGTCGCTGGGGGGCGCGGGCTTCAGCGGCGAGGTGGGCCACCTACCGGGGGCGCTGCGCGGGGCGGGGATCGCGCCCGGCGACGTGGACTTCGTGGTGTTCACACACCTCCACGCCGACCATATCGGGTGGAATGTGAC
>JANXYE010000303.1 GCA_025350285.1 Chloroflexota bacterium | reverse complement strand
GGCGGCGGTCATGAGCCGGAGGGCGACGCGCGACTTGTCGCGCAGGATGACATCTTTTGGATAGCGGGCGTCGAGGGCCATGGGGCAGTCCCTTTCGAGGTGAGTGTCCGGCGCGGCGGCGTGTCGCCGTGCGGGCGGACGCAGCGGGCATCGTACACCCGGACGCCGTTGGCGCGGTGTGGCTTCAGCGGCCGGGCGTGCAAAGCGAGTTCGAGATTGTCGCTGGCCAGAAGTAGCCGTCGGGGTTCAGAGCCGCGACGCTCGCCGAGCAGGGCTTCGCCCCGGTGAAGGGCGCGAACGGCACATCGAGCGAACGCGTGCCCGGGGGGACCTCCTGCGCGCCGAAACCGGGCAAGCTGATGCGAAAGCCCAGGTCCGTGAGCCCGCGAGCCGCGCCGTTGAACGTCCAGGTGACGGTGGCGCGGCCAGCGGAGAGGTCCCAGGCGAGCTGCACGGCGCTGAGGAGGCCGCCAGGCGGGCGGCGGACGGCGGCGGCGTTGTTCGAATAGTCGTCTTCCGCGACGGCCCCGGCGGAATCGATCTCGATGATCAGGTAGGGGTAGGCGAAGGTGTCCGCGTTCGCGTTCGCCGCCTGGGCCTCACCCTCGTAGGTTTCGCCCGCCCGCAGAAACGGCGAGATGGAAAAGATGGCGCCCTGCAGGTCGCGGTCCTTCTGGAGGAACGGGTCGGCCGAAAACCAGGCCTGGATGGTGAACTGCGCGAGGTTCGCGTTGCCCAGTCCGCGGTTCTGGACGCGGTAGGTGAAGGAGGCGCCAAACTCCAGTGTTTCCGTCAGCCGGATGGATGCGACCCGCAGGTCCGGCAACACGTCACGGCTGGCGAAGGGGATGTAGGCGCGGGGGAGCAGGAGCGGCGCGGGCGGTGCATCCGCGACGGCGGGCGCGCCCCAGGAGAGGAACGCGAGGACAGCGGCGCAGGCGAGCGCGGCGACCAGGCTCCGGGGCCATCGAAGAATACCCATTGGCCTCCCCGCTATGGAGAATCAGTCTACACGAATGCCCGTGGCGGAGGGTTGGGCCGATGCACCCTGACGATGCCCGTGGCGGAACAGGCCGGGGCGCTCCTGTTCGCCCCGGCACACCGCAATCGCTGGATTGCCGCCGGGTGTTCACTTTCCCGAAACTCTGGCCCTTCGCGAATAGGGAAAAACCCTCGATCTCCACCCTCCTGGGCGGCTCGCGAACGTGAATCCGCGCGGCAATTGCTGTCACCTGCTGTTTACCACCCTTTACTGGACGCGCCCGCCGTCGATTGCAGCTACAGATGCGTTTGCTCGGAGGAGCGGATGGCGCGTGAGCGCTGTCGGCGCCGGGCCAAGACCCCAGGGGAAGAGGACAGATGAACGTCGGAACAGTTTGGTCGAAGTTCCAGGACATGGGCCTCCGCAACAAGCTCGCGATCGTTGTGGGCGTGCTCGCGTTGCCAATTTTGGCGCTGCTGGTGCTGCAGTACACGGACCGCAGCCGCGACATTTCGCTGGCTGAAGATCAATCAAGCGGTCTCGCCTACCTCAAGGAGGGCCCGGTTCCGGTGCTCCAGCAGATTCAGCGGCACCGCCTCCTTGAGGCGGCCGTGCGCTCCGGCGAAACGTCGCTCGCCGGCCAGTTGCAACAATCGACGGCTGCCCTTGATGAGGCGGTGACGCGCTACGTCAGGTTCGAAAAGGACCACGGCGGCTACAAGACGGCGGACTTTGTGGCGAAGCTCGAAAGCCAGTGGGGGGCTCTCCGTGACAACCGCGAGGCGACGACGGCCGATGGCGTGATCAGCGCTCACAACCGCATGGTCGATGAATCGATCTTCCCCATCCTCTTTCAGGCGGGCAACAGCTCGCGCCTCTACCTCGATTCGAACCTGACGACGTTCGATACGATCGTGGGCACGAGCCAGGATTTGCTGAACCAAACCGAAGCCGTGAGCCGGGCGGCCGCCTACGGGACCGTTGTCGCTTCACGCCTGGCCAACGGGCAGGCGGTTGGGGCACTGCTGCGCGGTGAACTGACATCCCAGCTCAAGGCGGCGGAGACAACCGCAGACTCGACGAGCCGCTGGCTGGAAGGGGCCTTGAGCCGCGACACGCGCTACGAAAGCGCGTTGCGCCAGCCACTGCTCGCGAGCACGGGGGCCACGAGCATCTTCGTGGGCAAGGCGGCGAACCTGGCCGATGCCCCAAACAGCGCCTTCGACACGGCGGCGGTGGTCACGGCCGCGACCAAAGCGACCGACGCCAACTACGCACTCTTCAACGCCGGCTTTAGCCTCGTCGGCAGCGACCTGGACCAGCGCCAGAGCGACAAAACGGCCGGGCTCGCGCTGACCATGGGCCTGAGCGCGGCCGCCTTCGCGGTGGCCATCCTCCTCGCCTGGCTCGTTTCGCAGTCCATCACGAGGCCGATCGCGCACCTCGTGGCGGTTGCCGACAAGATGAGCCTCGGCGACCTGGACAGTGAAATCGATGTTCGTGGCAACAACGAAATCGGCAAGCTGGCCGATTCGCTGCGCCGCATGCAGACGTCGCTGAAGGGCGCCATCGAACGGCTGCGCACGCGCCGCGCCGCCTGACCGAAGCGAATCCTGCCCGGTGAGGGACGGTGGTGGCCGTCGCCGGGGACTTTCCTGGAGAGTACCGCGACCGACAGGAAGCGGCGCTCGCCACCGAGCCGAACGAAGGACTTTTGACGCCTATGGCCGCCCACGCAACAGCGCTGGCACTAGACCCGGACCTCCCACCCCGCCTCGCGGCGGCGCTCGCCCAGGTGGAGGGCGTAGCGAGCGCCGTGGTAGCGGGCGAGGAGGGCGGCCTGAGCGGTGGCGAAACCCCGGGCGAGGCGCGCGGCGAGGCGGCGCTCGCGGCCTTCATCGTGAGCCGCGCTCGCTCGCTGGCCCGTGGCGACGACC
This sequence comes from Chloroflexota bacterium, assembly GCA_025350285.1. Taxonomy (GTDB): domain Bacteria; phylum Chloroflexota; class Dehalococcoidia; order Tepidiformales; family Tepidiformaceae; genus JANXYE01. Next base: position 13,720 of record JANXYE010000303.1, on the reverse strand, counting down.
TGCGCGGCATGGGCCGCCAACTCATCGGCAGCCACATCCTGAAAGTCGCTCTTTCGGGGCCAGCGGGCGAGTTCCTCGTCATGCCGTACGCCGCCGGGAGCGTCTTCGTGACCACGGCCCGTGGTTACTCGCCCGAAATCGTGGCCGGCGAAGTGGCTACCACGCTCCAGCGCTATTCCTGAACCACGGCCAACCCGGGCCGTGGAAACGGCAACCCCAAGGAGGAAGACCCCGATGATGCTCCCCAAAGACAAACCGTTGTACGCGAACCTTGGGACGTCGTTTACCGACTTCGGCCAGCTGCTCGCCGAACTGCACGGCACCCGCACGACGGGCTACATCACCGTCAACTTCCCGGACTATGAAGGCGTCGTCCTGCTCGCTTCCGGCGATGTGGTGAACGCCCTCGAACAATCTCCGGGGAGCCGCGTCTCGGGAAGCGCCGCCCAGGCGACGGTAAGCGCCCGCGTGAAGAGCCGGGGCGGCAGTATTAGCGTGTTCGCCCTGGCGCCAGAACTCGTCGGCCTGCTTTCCGTGCTGCTGGAGAGCGACCTCGTGTTCAAGGGGCTCGATACCTCGTTCGCCAACCCGGACCGGCTCGTGGCCAAGCTGCGCGACGATGGCCACACCGGCCATCTCGAGTTCGTCCTCCCGGAAGGGCGCGGCGATGGGATCATCTTCATGCGCTCCGGCCAGGTCATCGAAGCGGTCTTCACCCAGGGGGCGGAGACGCGCTCCGGCGAAGCGGTGGCCGAGACGATTATCCAGGCGGCCGCGAGCTACGGCGCCACCTTCGATGTCTTCCAGGCGATCGCCGCGCGGCCGTCCTCCGCCGCACTGTCCGAGCCAGCGCGGGAGCCCGTGGCGGTGTACGCGCCCGCATTGGCGTCCGGTGGGGCCCGAGAGGAAGCGGCCGGCGAGGCGGCGGGCGCTCTCCCCGCGAACGTCACGCCGATCCAGGCGCAAGGCGCGAAGGTCGATCCGGAAGAACTCATGAGCTTCTGGAGCGAGATGCTCTCGCGAGCCGAGGGCGCGGTCGATAAGCTCTCGAGCGAGGGCAAATTCGCCGATGCGTTCCGCGAGGTGACCGTCGAGAAGGCGGGCGCCTACCCGTTTCTTGACCCCTTCGCGGCCGAGTTCGAATACAGGGCGGGGAAGGCGGCCTTCCACGGGGCGATCCCTCACGACCTCAGCGAAGCGCTCGCCGAATGCCTCCAGGACACCATCTCCCGGCTCGCCTTCCGGACGAAGCGCGCGGACCTCGAATCCCGTGTGCGGGCCGAACTTTCCGAGATGAACTGGAGCCACGCGTCGATGATCGAGGGGTTCTCCCCCACGATGCAGGCGCTGGTTTCGTAGGGACACAGACAGATGGAACGGGATCTCCAGCAGATCTGCGCACTGGAAAACGTCGGCGGGGCGTTCGTCTGCGACAACGCCGGGGAGCTCGTCGTCAGTTCCAGCCCGCCGGTTCTCGCCACCATCGCCATGGGCGAGATGAGCCGCGCCGCCGCCCAGACGCTGGCCGCGATGGACAGGTCCCGCAAGCCGGTCGATCGGGGGGAGTTCACGTACGACACGTGGCGCCTGTTCGTGCGCGACCTGGGCCCGGCGATGATCCTCGTGGTCTGCCACCCGAACGTCGATATGGCGACGCTGCGCATGACGGTCGATATGACCATCGTGCGCTGGCGGAAAGACAACAACATCCAGAAACGCCTTTCGAAAAGGGCGAACCTGGCCCGCAAGGACCTCCTCACGGAGGCCCACATGGACGACGTGGCCTGGCATTCGTACCAGTTGCTCGGCGCCTAACGCAGAAGGGGAACGACAATGGCGGAAGGACTCACCGGCAGCCTGGCGCAGTGGCCGCTGCCGGACATTCTGAACTTGCTGTGTTCGTCGCGGCAGGTCGGCCGCATCGAACTGACCGACGGCCCACACCGCGCCGATGTCTACATCCGCGAAGGCGCCGTCGTCCACGCCACCTCCGGGACGCAATCCGGGGAGCCCGTGATCGCGACCGTGATGACCTGGGCGAAGGGCACGTTTAGCTTCGAACCGCGCGTCCCGACAAGCCAGGTGACGGTCATTCGCCCGCTCGCCGACGTGCTCCAGGACGCCGCCGCCGAAGTGACCGAGCGAGCAAAGATCCGGGACACCATCGCCTCGGCGCATATTGTGCCGCGGCTGGTAGCGACGATCGCGAACGCCGTAACGATCCAGCCGGCCGATTGGTCGGTGCTCGCCTTTTGCGACGGGCGGGCCAGCATCGGCGACGTGACGGACGCGCTCCACGAAGACGAATGGGACGTGACGCGGCGCTTTTATCGTCTCTCGACGAGCGGACTTGTGGAGTTCGAAGAGCCGCTCGCACGGCCGGTGCTCCAATTCGCGCCGCCGACCGCCCAGCAATCGGCGCCGGCTGCTCCGGCGGCCAGCGCGGGGCCGCCGAAGGTGATCGTTTCGCCGCAGTTTTTCAAAGAGCTGACCGCCCACGCGGCCCAGGCCCTCGGCCCGCTGGCGCCCGTGATCGTGGATGACGGCGTGGACCTCTTGAAGTCAACTCGGGAGAGTTTCGCCAAAGAGAAGGCGAGCCAGCTCGTCGAGTTCGTGGCCGGCGAGATAGCGGACGATGCCCAGCGCGTGAAGTTTCAGCAGGCCATGCTCCAGTGGCTCCGCAGTGCGGCGTAGGTAGTAGGTAGGCGGTAGGGGTTAGGCGGTAGGCGGGAGGCGGCCGTCACGTGGACTGAGCCGCGGTGTACCGGATCGCGAATGTGCCACGCTCGGCCGAGCGGCGGCGTGCCCGGCGGTACCGCGACGGATAGGGAGCGGCGGGTGCTAACGTGCCGAGCCGACGCCTGGCCGCGCAGCCTCTTTACCGCCGCTCCCTTTCGGTCGCGGTACTGACTGGAGGCGGCGGGGCCGCCAGGGGTGCGCTTCAACGTTTTGCGTTGGCAAATGGATGGCGTGGCCGTGCTGGTCGAGGAGGAAAGCAGTGCTCCCCTCGCCCGCGCACGGGAGAGGGGCCGGGGGTGAGGGCTTTCGGCCAGGCGGCCCCTATTTTCAGAGCAGAGGGGTCGGGGGTGAGGGCAGGACGCCCGGCGCTGCCCACGACCCCTCCTCGCGCAAAACTCTGAATGGCACCCGGCGGCCAGCGTGCGCTTCGCCGCTGCTGTACGCTCTCCGCCACCCTGGCCCGAGGATCTACCCATGTCCGACCCCTATCAGATAGCCACCATCGAAGCGCTGCGGGAGCGTATGGGCGTGCCCAGCCCAATCGTCCACACGAAGGTCTGGAGCGGCCTCGAGGGCCCGGCGCGCAACTACATCGAGACCTCGCCGTTCCTTCTCCTGGCGACCGCCGATACCGCGGGCAACATCGATGTCTCGCCGAAGGGTGATGGCCCGGGCTTCGTGGCTGTGGAGGACGACTCGACCCTCCTCATCCCGGACCGTCGCGGCAACAAGCTGCTTTTCGGGCTTCAGAACATCCTCGAAAACCCGCATGTGGGCGTCATCTTCCTGAAGCCCGGCACGGAGGAGACGCTGCGCGTCAACGGGCGGGCGGAGCTGACGGCCGACCCGGCGGTCCTCGACCGGCTGAGCGAGCGCGGCCAGCCAGCGCTGGTCGCCATCCGCATCCACATTGATGAGTGCTTTTTCCACTGCGCCAAGGCGTTCAAGCGCGCCCGGCTGTGGGAACCCGAGAGCTGGACCGAGTCCACGCCCGTCTCCTGGGGCAAGCTGATGGCCGCGAAGCTCGGCGGCGGCGAAGAACTCGTCCGCCAGATCGACGCCGCAATCGAGGCCGACGCAACGAACTTGTAGGGCAGGTAGGCGGTAGGGGTTAGGCCATAGGTGTTAGGCGTGTGCCGTCAGCGGTCTCGACCAGTGTCAGTGGGGCGCGTGTCGCGCCATGAAGCATGGTGGCCGTTCGACGTCAGGCGGTGTCTTCAGCGGCGATGACGGAGCGGGCGAGGAGGCCGGCTCCGGCGGCGAGCCCGGCGAGAGCGAGAGCGGCGGTCAGGATGCCGCTTGCGGGCCAGCTTCCGGCGGCGCCGAAGGCTGCGACGAACACGATGGCGTAGAGCGCGGGCAGGAAGATATAGAGCGGCTTACGCCCAACGCAGACGAGCACGAGCCAGGTGAGCACCGTGCAGCCGGCGATCAGAGCGATCCAGCGCCCGAGATTCGACGCCTCGGCAAAGAGCACAGAGCCCAGGCTCGTGGCGATAATGGCGATCCGCAGCCGCACCGGTCGCGCCCCTTCTGGCCGTTTGGCCACACCATACAGCGCCGGACCGGTTCAGGTGGCCCGGGGCTCCCGTTGGGGGTGGGCGTCAGATTCTTGCGCAAGGGCAGGCAACTCCGTTCGAGCGCATCTCGGCGCCCGGGCCGCGGGCTCACTGGAGACTGAACCGCTCCGTATCCGGCGCGGCCAGGATTGGCATCGTGAATCAAGAGACACGCACGCGGCAATCCTGGCCGCGAGTGGCGAACGAGCGGTTCGTTCAGGCACGTGCCACCCCTGAGCGGCCGCAAAAATCTGACGGCCACCCCTCCCCTGGCGATGTTCACGGTCGCGGTTCGGTGGTTTCCGTCCGCGGGAGCCGCGCCCCGTGGCGGAGGACCGGGCTACTCGGCGAGGAACTCCCGGATCACCTTCGCGAACGCGTCCGGCTGGTGCAGTGGCACCTGGTGGCCCGCGTCCGGGATCTCCACGTAGCGCGCGTTCGGGAGCCGATCGACCATCTGCTGGCCAATCTCGGCGGAGAGCACCTTGCTTTTCTCCGCGCGGATGACGAGCGTCGGGCAGGTGATGTGCTCCAGGCTTTCCCAGAGGTACGGGATCTCGACCAGCGCCGCCCGCCCCGTCGCCTGGTTGATCTGCGGGTCGAAGCGGAAGACGAGGTTGCCGCTCGTCTCATCGAGCACGAGCGAAGCGGCCAACTGGCGCACGAGGAACTCTTTCGGCTGGCCCGGATAGAGGGTCGCGAAGTGCTCCAGAGCCTCGGCTTCCGTCGGGAACCCGGACCTTTCGCGCGCTTCGCCGGTGCTCTTGCGGATGCCGCGGGCGCCCGCCTCCGCCATCTGCGGTCCCATGTCCGCCAGCACGAGGTGCTTCAGGCGGTGCCCGTGGTCCCGCGCGTAGGACATCGCGATGCGGCTGCCGATGCTGTGCGCGACAAGGTCGAAGGCCTCCAGGTCCAGCTCTTCGACGAACCCGCGAAGGTCCATGGCGAACGCCCAGACGAGGTAGCCGCCGGGGGCATGCTCTGTCTCTCCGTGACCGCGGAGGTCTGGCGCGTAGACCGTGTACTCTGGCCGCAGCCGCCCGGCGACGTGCTCCCAGTAGCGGGCGTTGTTCATGAGGCCGTGGAGCAGCACGACGGCGTCGCCGTCCGGGTCTCCCCAGCGGATGTAGTGGTGGCGCAGGCCGTGCAGGGCCATATAGCCGTCTTCGCCGTGTTCGATCGTGGGTGAAGTCACGGTAGCGAGTATAGGGGATCCCGTTCGACCGCATCTCGGCCGCAATTGGGCTCGAGGTCAGGCGGGCGCGCCTGATGCCGCGGGTTCCCAAAGACCGCTCCGTATCCGTCGCGGCTAGGATTGCCGCGCGCGTGCCTCTTGATTCGCGATGCCAATCCTGGCCGCGAGTGGCGAACGAGCGGTTCGTTCACGCCCGTGCCACGCCAGACCGAACGCAAAAATCTGACGGTCGCGGCCAGCTCAACTATTCGGACTTCGCACCGCGGAGCCGCCGGGCGAAGCTCAGTTCGTGCCCGTCGGGGTCGCTGATGTGGAAGTAGCGTTCGCCCCAGGTGGCGTCGCGCGGTTCGAAGGAGGGCGTGTAACCCGCCGCGATGGCCTTTGCGTACTGGGCATCGACATCGCTCACGTAGACCACGAACCGGCCCCACGGCGCCCAGCGCGTCTCCGGAGGCACGAGGGCGAGGTTGATGTAGCTGCCGCCTGCCTTAAACACGCTGAACGGCGCACCTTCGCCGCCGGAGACCAATGCGAACCCGAGGGCGGCGTAAAAACGCACGGCAGGCTTCATGACGTGGGTCGAAAGCGTCAGCGCGCTGAGGGACTCTATCTCCGGTTCGTTCGTCACGGGCACAGTATAGGCCGCGTGTCAGGGCGCCGGCGTGTTGTGGCCGCGAACGCTGCGGCCGGTGTCTATCAGCAAAGTGGCGCTGCCTATGGAAACGATCGTAGACTGTCCGAAGGGTAGACTTCCTTTGCTGATAAGGGAATAATGCACATAGTGGCGGATGTAAAGGATTTGGCATGAGCATGACGAAAGAGTCCCCGGCAACGGCTAGCGCGCCGTTCGAGAACGCGCTGCAAGCGCTCCAACGCCTTCAGGAACAGCAGGTGCAGATGGCGGCGACGCTCTTCCAGGGCTGGATTTCCGCGCAGGTAGAGCTGAGTTCCCTGTTTTGGCGGCTGCCCGCGTTCGGAGCGCCCCAGGGCGAAGTCGATGCGGCGGTTCGCCAGACCGGCGAAACGCTCCAGGCGAACGCCGAGGTGCTGGGCGTTACGCTCTCGAGCGACCTGCGGCAGGCGATGGCCGATGCCGAAGAACTCCTGGGGCGTCCGCTGGAGCAGCCCGCGCCGGTCCACGTGGCGGTGCACGCGCCGGGCGCGATCCTCGCCTACTGCGTTCGCTGCAAGGAGCGCCGGGTGATGCGCGATGCGTCCCCAACGGTCATGAAGAACGGCAAGCTCGCGCTCAAAGGCGCCTGTGGCGAATGCGGCTCGGGTATGTTCAAGATCGGCCGCCAGTAACCTCCGACCGCCGTGCCGCGAGCTGGGGCGCCGCTCAGGTGGCGGCCCTCGCGAGCAACACGCCAGCTATCGCCGCGGCCCCACCAAGTAGCAGGTTCAGACTCACGTAGAGGATGGCGCGGATGGCGTCGCCCTCTTCCGCCAGCCGCCAGGCCTCCAGCGAGAAGCTGGAGAACGTCGTGAAGCCGCCGAGGATCCCAACCACGAGGAAGAGCCGCGCCTGCGATCCGATGGCGCCACTCTCATCGGCGAGGGTCGCGATCAGTCCGATCAGAAACGATCCGGTCACGTTGACCAGCACGGTGCCCAGCGGAAACGACGAGCCAAAGGTGTTCACGACCCAAAGCCCCACTGAGTACCGCGCGAGCGAGCCAAGGCCGCCGCCAGCGAGGACAATCAGGAAGCGCACGAACGTACCTCCTCGGGCGGGAACGTGGGGCGGGCCCAGGGCGAAACGGGCAGCCCACGCGAGCACTCCCCAGTACTTCAAGGCAGGCTCAGCGAGGATCCCTCAACGAGCAACGCGGGGCCAGATCACGGCCACCTTCTGCAGTGCGTTCAGGTTCGCCGGGCGGCGAGATCGCTCAGGACTGAACGGGCCCCCTATCCGTGGCCGCCGGTTACCCGGTGCGCGGTTGCCCTCGCGGGACCGAACGGCCCTCGAATTTCGCGCCGTTCGACCGGATGACGTGGCCCCCCGGCGCGAGACACTTTGTGAACGAAAGCACAAGGCGCCGCCGTCGAAGGGGGCGCGAGGGGACACGTATGGCCCAGCCATTCTCGCGGAACAAGGTCGAACGCCGGACATTCCTCAAGGGAGCGGCACTCATCGGGGCGGCGGTCCCCCTCGGTGGGGCCGTCCTCGTTGCCTGCGGGACGAACGAACCGGCGGCCACCGCCACGCGGCCGTTGCCGGCGGGCACGATCCCGCCGGATATGGTCGGCCACAGCAACGCCCCGACCACGGCGGCGGCTGCGGCGGGCGCCCCTGCCGCCCAGACGGCGGACGGGATGGACGCGATGCAGAAGCGGGTCGTCGATCAGTTCCTGGCGAACACGAAGTCGCCGATCACGAAGGGGAAGGGCAACGTCCCGCTCCAGCCGGTGATCGACAACGGGGTGAAGGTGTTCAACCTCACGATGGACGAAGTCGAGTGGGAGGTTTCACCGGGGCAGAAAGAAAAGGGCTTCGGCTACAACGCTACGATCCCGGGGCCGGTCATCCGCGCGACCGAGGGCGAGCGCGTCCGCATCGTGGTGAAGAACAACCTGAAGGAGAGTTCCTCCATCCACTTCCACGGCCTCGTGGTGCCAAACGCAATGGATGGCGTGCCGTTCCTCACGCAGGAGCCGATAAAGCCCGGCGCCACGTTCACCTACGAATTCACCCTGCGAAACTCCGGCACACACATGTACCACTCGCACCACAACGCGGCCGACCAGGTGAATCGCGGCCTCCTTGGGGCGTTCATCGTCGATCCAAAGGACCCGGCGAAGTACCCGAAGTACGACCGCGAATACATCATGGTCCTGAACGATGTCGCCCTCGGGTTCACGATCAACGGGAAGGGCTTCCCGGCGACCGACGCTCTCACAGCTAAGAAGGGTGAGCGGGTGCTCATCCGCTGGATGAACGAAGGGATGATGAACCACCCGATGCACCTCCACGGCATGCCGATGGAGGTGTTCGCGCGCGACGGCTACGCCCTGCCGAGCCCATACCTCTGCGACACGCTCGACGTCGCCCCCGGTAACCGCTACGACACGATCGTCGAGGCGACGGAGGCCGGGGCATGGGCGTTCCACTGCCACATCCTCTCCCATGCGGAAGGGCCGCAGGGGATGTTCGGTCTGGTCACGGCGTTGATCGTGAGCGAATGACCCGTTCCGCGCGGGCCGCACGCGGCACGCAAACCAGAGGACGCCGACGGGGTCAGGCTGAACGCGGGGCGCCAGAACATTCCGGGCCGGCGGGAGGGCTGGATAGGGTCGCAAGGAGGCCGTCATGAACGGAAACTGGGTTCTTAGAACTGGCATGGGGCTGGTGCTCGCCTCGGTCGCGATCGCCACGGGCGTCGCATGTGACGACAAGGCGCCGCTGGCGAACGAACAGGTACCGCTTGTGGCGCCGCCGAACGTGCCTCCGGCGCTGCGGCGCATTCCGGAACGCGTGGTCGTGCCGCTTGAGGCCGTCGAGAAGCAAGTCGAGATCGCCCCCGGGGTTCAGTACCGCGTGTGGACGTTCAACGGATCCGTCCCGGGCCCGATGATCCGGGTGAAGGAAGGCGACAGCGTCGAGATCCGCCTGAAGAACCGGACGGATAGCGAGATGACGCACAGCATCGACCTGCACGCCGTGAATGGCCCAGGCGGTGGGGCGGGGGCTACCACGGTCGCGCCGGGCGAAGAAAAGGCGTTCGAATTCAAGGCGCTCGCACCGGGGCTCTACGTCTATCACTGCGCCGCGGGCATCGTTGCGGACCACATCGCGAACGGGATGTACGGGGCAATCCTTGTCGAACCGTCGGCTGGCTTGCCGCGCGTCGACCACGAGTTTTACGTGGGTCAGAGCGAGTTCTACACGACGGGCGATACGAATGAGAAGGGGCTCCAGACCCAGGACACCGCCAAACTTCTCGCCGAAAACCCGACCTACGTGGTCTTTAATGGCAGCACCAAAGGGCTGGCCGGCGACAACATGTTGAAGGCTAAGGTGGGCGAGACGGTTCGCATCTACGTCGCCAACGGTGGCCCGAACTTCACCTCCAGCTTCCACGTCATCGGTGAGATCTTCGATAAGGCGTGGAACTTTGGTTCGTTCAGCGCCCCCATTCAAAACGTTCAAACCGTCCTCGTGCCGCCAGGCGGCGCGGTCATCGTGCAGTTCCGGGTCGATGTTCCGGGCGACTATAAGCTCGTGGACCATGCCCTCAGCCGCGCGAGCAAGGGCGGCGTTGGCATCCTGCGTGTGGAGGGCGCCGCCCGGCCGCAGATATTTGACGTGATCGGTACCGCCGCTGCCGGCGCCGCTACGCCCGGCACCTCCGGCGCTACCGCGACGCCGGCCGCGGTCAGCGTGCCGGACAGCGGCACGCTGAAGGTGACGATGAAAGACAACCTGTTTGAGCCCAGGGCAATCGCCGCCAAGGCGGGCCAGACGGTGACGTTCGACATCCCGAACGCGGGCAAGGCGATCCACAACGTGCGCATCGCCGACGCGGCTGGGAGTTACGAGAGCGCGGCCAGTGTCGTCTCCGACCCGGAACTGATCAGCCCTGGCAAGACAGGCAAGCTCACGTTCAAGGCGGCTACGACGCCGGGCACATTCAAATTCCGCTGCGATGTTCACCCGGATGTCATGACCGGCACGATCGCCGTGCAATAGCCGGCCGTGCGGAGCCGCTTTCCCGTCGGGGCCAGGCGTTTGCCTGGCCCCGCTGCTCGTTGCTCACGGATCACGCCGCTCCGGCCGCTTCGCTCATGCCGCGCGCGCGGGCGGCGGCGCGGATGGTGCGCGCTACCTCCGCGGCCAGTTCGATCGCCCGCTCGGGCACGCCCTTCGAGCGGAGCGCCGCCGCCTCCATGAACCGCGCGATAAAGGCCTCTGCTTCGTACCAACGGGCGACCACGTGTTCTTCGTTGAGGTCCGGCTCGGCCCCCGCCGGGCAGACGGCGTTGTAGACGAGGCAGTGGGCCATCGCCCCGTCGTGTTCGTAGCTCATCACATCGGCCAGGGCGAGGGCATCTTCGCCGAGCACGATGCCCGTCTCTTCGTGCAGCTCACGCACGGCCGCCGCGGCCGGGCGCTCGCCGGTTTCAACATGCCCGCCCGGCAGAAACCACCCACCGGCAGAGAAGCCCATCGATCGTTTCATCACAAGCAGTTCTTCGCCCCGCCAGAGGGCGACCGCGGCGATTAGTTCAAAGGTCTCCATCGCGACAGTGTAGCGTCCGCGCACGGCCGGTCGCGCCAGACTGGGTGCGATTCAAAGTTTCGCGCGAGGAGCGGTCGTGGCCAGCGCCGGGCGTCCTGCCCTCACCCCCGACCCGGCGGGAGAGGGGAGCACGGCTTTCCTCCTCGACCAGCAGGGCCAGGCCATCCATGTGCCAACGCAAACTTGAATCGCACCCCGTCACGCCGCCAATGGGTGGCCGTCAGATTTTTTGCACGATGAAGGGGGCACCGGCCTGATGCCGGCCCTCTCGCCGCGGGGCTCCGAAAGACCGCTCCGTATCCGTTGCGGCCAGGATTGGCGATGTGGATCCGGGCCGGCGGGCGCCAATCCTGGCCGCGAGTGGCGAACGAGCGGTTCGGTCTCCGCGCCACGCTTGAGCCTCCGCAAGAACCTGACGGCCACGCGCCCCGATCACTGTCACCTCCGGGCAACCCGTTCTTCCGGCCGTTATCGCCGTCTACGCCTTGTCCACCGGGCGAATGCTGCCGATGACTAACACTGCAACTCGTTCCAAGGTGTGCGCCCGTGTTCAAGAAAAGCAGCGACCCTTCCAACCGTCCCGGCTTCATTCGCCCGGCCAACCGCTTCCCCGGCGAGTTCTTCGCGCTCGGGCTGGTGGTGGCCCTCGTTACGCAGGCGTTCCTCGGCCTGGTCGCGGCGATGTTCATCGTCGGCGTGCTGGGCCTGCTCCAGGTGTTCGCCCTTCGCCACCAGCGGCTGGGCCGCGAAGCGGAACAGGCCCAGCTCAAGAACGTGACCACGGAAGCGAAGATGTGGGAGCAGCGGGCGAACACCTTCATGCACGAACTCGCCTGCTTCAAGGACGAGGTTTCGCACCAGGACCCGGAAACCGGCCTTGGCAGCACCCGTCAGCTCGAAGTCGAGTTTAGCCGCCAGGTGGCGCGCTACCGGCGCCGGAGCGAGCCGTTCACGATCGTCCTGCTCCAGGTGCGGGATCCAAAGCAGCCCGATAGCCCGCTCGACATGCCGCTCATCATGGCCGCCGCCCATCGCCTCGCCGAAACGGCGCGCGTCGAAGACTCGCTCTGCCGCGTGGCCCGGCGCGGGTTCGCGGTCGTGCTTACCGGCTGCGATAAGAACGGCGCCGCGGCCTACATCGAACGCGTCCGCCAACGCTTCAGCGAATACCCGATCCTCGTCGGCGGACAGCGCATCGACCTCACCCTGAGCGGCGGCGTGGCCCAGTACGACCCCAAGATGACGGACTTTCAGGATGTCCTGACGGACGCCGCCCGCGACCTGCACTCGGGGCTCTTGAGCCGGGCCGCGCGCAAGGCCGCGCCGACAGCGATTCGCCGCCAGCCGATCGCCTCCTGAGCTTGCCGGTGGCCGGCGCACTCCCCGTATACTTCCGCGCCATGGACAGCGACCCAGACGGCCTCATTGCCCGCGCCCGAGACCTCCAGCCGCTGGTCCGCGCCCACGCCGACGAGGCTGAACGCGACCGGACGCTTCCGCGCGTGGTCGTCGATGCACTGGCGGAGGCCGGTCTCTTTCGCATCTGCGTGGCCCGCGCGCATGGCGGGTTCGAAGCCGACCCGGTAACGACCGTCAAGGTGATCGAGGCGATTTCCGAGGCCGACGGCTCGACTGGCTGGTCGTTGATGATCGCGGTCGAAACATTGGGGCTGACGAGCGGATACATCGGCCCCTGGGGCGCGGAGCTCTTCAGTGACCCGGCGCTCACCATGGCCGGCGCACTCAACCCGCTCGGCCGCGCGAGGGTCGCCGATGGCGGCTACCGCGTGAGCGGACGTTGGCCCTACGGCAGCGGTTGCAAACACGCGAAGTTCTGGCTCGGCGGCTCGCTGCTGCTGGATGCGGACGGCAACAGCCTCCACACGTCGCGCGAGATGCTCATCCCGGCCGGCCAGTTCGAGGTGCTCGACACCTGGTCGGTCGCGGGCCTCCGCGGCACCGGCAGCCACGACGTCGTGGTCGATAACATCTTCGTCCCGCACGAACACACTACGGCCGTGCTCTACGAACGCCCGCAACGGACTGAAACGCTGTTTCAGTACCCGGTGATGCCGCGCCTCGCCTACAACAAGGTGGGCGTCTCCGCTGGCATCGCCCGGGCCGCTATCAACCACTTCATCGAACTCGCGGGCGCCAAGACGCCAATGGTCTCGCGCACCATTCTGCGCGAACGCGCTTCCGCGCAAGAGACGGTGGCGAAGGCTGAATGGCTGCTTGAAGCCGGGCGGGCCTATCTCTTCCAGGTCGCACGGGAGACGTGGGGGACGATCGCCGCCGGCGAGCAGCTCAGCATGATGCAGCGCGCCCACCTCCGTCTGGCCGCCTCGGAGGCTGTGTCAGCCGCGGCGAAGGCCGTCGATCTCCTCTACGCGGCCGGGGGCGCGAGCGTGAACTACGCCAGCAGCCCCCTCGAACGCTGCTTCCGCGACATCCACGTTGTCCCCGCGCACGTGACCGTCTCGGCCCAGATGACGGAGGCGGCGGGGCGGGTCCTGCTTGGCCTGGAGCCCGGCCTGGCGGCGTTCTAACGGCCGCCGGGCCACTCCGCCAGGCGCGAAGCGGTGGACGAAAACGGGGAGGTACGGCGGGGGAAGGTGCGGATGACGGGGGCGGATCTGGAGAGGGCGTTCGCGCGGCCAGGGATGCGGGTGGTGATCGAAGCGGGGAATCAAGCGTTCTGGGTGAACCGGGAGTTGGTCAGGCTGGGGCAGGAGGTGCTGGTGCTGGACGCGCGCCAGATGGGACCGAGCCGGGGACGGAAGAAGACGGACCGGGAAGACGCGCGGCAGCTGGTGCAGTGGGGGGTGCGAGCAGGGAGGCCAGGAGAAGATGTGCGGACGGTGAAGCAGCGAACGGAAGAGGAGCAACTGGACCTGACGACGGTACGGCTGCGAGACAGCCTGGTGCGAGCGCGGGGGCAGCTGATCAGCAGCGTGCGCGGAGCGCTGAAGCCGTACGGAGCGCGG
>JANXYE010000300.1 GCA_025350285.1 Chloroflexota bacterium | reverse complement strand
TGCTCTTGGTTGGGATATCCGCAGGTAGCTTGTTACCGAGAGCAGGTGCCTGGATGGAGCGTGGTCGTGACGGGCCACGTCCACGAAGAGATCCACATCCACGACGACGACTTCGATATCTCGCGCGTCTCCGGCACGGCCACGATCGACGCGCCACCGGGGACCGTCGTGTCGCTGATCGGGATCGGGCCCTGTAGCGGCGTGACGACACGTGGCCTCCGCTGGGAACTCACGGACTATGCCGCCAACTTCAGCCCCTACGGCATCCACAACGAAGTCCGCGAGCGTCCTGCCAGCGTGAGCGTGAAGAGCGGCGACCTCCTCCTCTTCCGCGGCCGTTGGATCGAAAAGCACCGGTAAACCGGCGATGGTAGTCCCGAAGCGCCCGTCACCTTCGCTGGCGCCGCCTCCATTGCTGTGATGAGGCGCTCGCGAAACGCGGATGACCTCGCACAACCACAGGAGTTTCGAAATGAAGATCATCGGCAAGACCAAAGTCATTGCCCTCGCCCTCTCGGCTGTCCTCGCGGTCAGCGTCGTGGGCGGCGTCCTCGCCGTCGGGCCCGGCGGCGGAAGTGGCGGCTCCGGGGCGACCGACGCGGCCGGCCGTCCCGGCCATCCGCGCATCCACGCCGCGAAGGCGCTCGTGACGAACGCCGCCGCGACCATCGGCATCGACGCGAAGGACCTTGCGAAGGAGCTCAAGTCCGGCAAGACCATCGCCCAGGTGGCCACCGAGCACACCGTCAGCGTCCAGACCGTCATCGACAACGCGGTCGCGCAGGCGAACACAGCCGTCGATAAGGCCCTCGCCGACGGCAAGATCACAAGCGAACAGGCGACGAAGATCAAGAGCCAGCTCGTCGAGCGGATCACGAAGATCGTGAACGAAGGCCGCCCGCACAAGGGCGAGCGCCACCAGCCCGCGACCACACCGGCCGCCGTCAACTAACCCCGGCACGCCATCCCTCGTGCACTCACTCTCGAAAGCGCCCCGGCCGATTGGCCGGGGCGTTTTTCGCGCGCGACCAGCACCTTACGAGGGCGGCTCTACCATCCTTCAGGTGGCGCGCGTTGCGGTGATCGTCCTCTGCTGGAAGAGCGCGGACCGGATCGGGGCGTGCCTTGAGAGCCTCCAGCGCCAGACGTTCACCGATTTCGAACTGATCGTCATCGACAACGGCTCCACGGACGGGAGCCTGGCGGTCGTGCGGGCTCTTTGGCCATCAGCCACGATCCTCCAGCAGACGACGAACACGGGGTTCACCGGCGGGGTAAACCGGGGGCTACGGTACATGTTGAAAGGCCCGGCCGAATTCGCCTGGCAGCTCAACGACGACACGGAGTTCGGCCCGGGCGTCCTCGGCGAACTGGTGGCCCGCGCGGATGAGCCGGATCGGCCGGGGCTCGTGAGCCCTTACCTCGTTGACGCCGATGGGCGCGTGGTGTTCGGGCCGGATGGCCCCTATCCGCCGGCGCGGGGACGCCCTGGCGCCCGGCCACGGCGCGTTCGCCCCGAGACGGCCCTCTTCCTGCCGGGCACCGCACTCTTCATCCGGCGCGAAGTGATCGAGCGCATTGGCCTGCTCGACCCACGCTACTTCTTCTACTGCGACGACGACGACTTCTGCCTGCGGGCCGACGACGCAGGGTTCGACGCGGCGTATTGCGACAGGGCGGTGGTACGGCACGCGTTCGAGCCACGCATCCGGGCGCGAGGTGCGGCGGCAATCTACTTCCGCCTGCGAAACAAGCTGCTCTTCCAGCGCACATACGCGCCCATCGCCGCGTGGCCACGGTTCTCGGTTCGTACAGTCAGCGCCGCGATCCGCCAGGCCACCCGGCATCGCGCGCGGGGCGAGGGAGCGTTCGCCGAGGCCGCCCTTGCCGGCGCCTGGGACGGGCTTCTCGGCCGCACCGGCGGACCATACGACCCCGAGCGGCTCATGCCCCGATGGCTGGCACGTGTACTGATGGCGCGCCGCGGCTTCCTTGGTGAGGCCCTACGGGGGCGTTTTCGAACCGCGGTACGGCGCGCGGCGGGTGGGCGCGCGCGCACCACGGTGCGGCGGTAGTGTTAAGCGCCATGAACCGCGCAGCGAAACGGGACGAAAGTCGGAATCCGCGCGTGGTCTTCATCGCCGGGATGGGGCGCTCCGGGAGCACGCTGCTCGACCGCCTGCTGGGGGCGGCCGGTGGCGTCTGCGCCGTCGGCGAGCTGCGCTGGATTTGGACGCTCGGCTTTCGCGAGAACCAGTTTTGTGGCTGCGGCGACCGCTTCCTCTCCTGCCCGTTCTGGATGGCGGTCGTGGCGAAGGCGTTCCCGGATGGCATCCCGGGAGATCCGGCCGCCATCGCCGCCAGGCAGGACGGCCTCCTCCGGCTCAAGTGGGCGCCGTTCGTCGCGGCACGGGCGCTCCCGCTGGCGGACGCACGGCGGGCCTTCCGCGAGTTTGCATCGACGCGCCGGCGGCTCTACCGGGCGATCGCGGCCATTTCCGGCGCGCACACCATCGTCGATTCCAGCAAGTATCCGCCGTACGGCATCGCCCTCCGAGCGCTGGGCGACTTCGACCTGCGCACGGTCCACCTGGTACGGGACAGCAGGGCCACCGCGCACTCAGTCGCACGTCAGCGAGACCCGTCGCGGGAGGGGCGCGCGCGGTACCAGTATTCGCGCGGCGCCGGCATTGTCGCGGTCAATTGGCTCGCCCTGAATGCCCTCACAGAGGCGGCCTGGGCTTCCCGCCGGCGCTACCTTCGCCTCCGTTACGAAGATCTCGCGGCTGACCCAGCCCGCCACACGCGACGCGTGCTGGAATTCGCCGGGGTCGATGGCGCGACTCCGGCGCCGGGGGCCGGCGGCGCGTTCGACCTCGGCGTGCAACACACGCTCGCGGGGAATCCGATGCGGATGAACCACGGTCCCACCATCGTGCAGCCCGACCTCGAGTGGCGGACGGCGCTCTCGCGGCGCGATCACCTCGTGATCACAGCCCTCACCTGGCCGGGGCTTCTGCGGTACGGCTACCGGTAGTCAGTAGAGTGGCGGCGCTCGACCATGACCGCATGACCAGCGGTACTCCCGGTGAGGTTGGCGTCCTCTTTATTGGCGGCATGGGCCGCTCGGGCAGCACCCTGCTCGACCGGATGCTGGGGAGCGCGCCCGGAGTGGTCTCGGTCGGCGAGATCCGCAAGTTCTGGCGGCGCGGAGCCGTCGCCAACGAGCTTTGCGGCTGTGGCGAACGCATCCGTTCGTGTCCGTTCTGGCGGGCGGTAGCTGACGAAGCATTCGGCGGCTTTGATGTTCTCGGGCTCGACGCGATTGCCGCGGCCGAGGACCGCTTGCTGGTGCCCTTGCGCAAGGCGCTCCCTCTGCGCTTCGCGCTGCTTCGTCGCGGCGGAGACGCCCAGGACTTCGAGATGTTCGCCGAGGCCCGGCTGAAACTGATACGCGCCGTAGCGAAGGTTTCGTGCGCGTCACTCGTAGTCGATTCGTCGAAAGGCCCGCTGTACGGCGCGGCCCTTGGACAGGTCGAGGGACTGGACGTACGGGCGGTGCATCTCGTCCGCGACAGCCGCGCGGTGGCCTTCTCCTGGCTGAAGGTGAAAGAGGTACGGCGCGTCCCCGGCCAACTCGACTACATGCCGCGTATCTCCGCCCGCGACGCCGCGCTCCTATGGATCACGAAGAACCTCCAGATGGAGAGCCTCTGGCTCTTCACGGGCCGCCGCATGCGCCTGCACTACGAAGCGTTCGTGGAACGGCCCGAGTGGTGGGTCAGTCGCGTTCTGCGGTTCGCCGGGCATGACGCACTACCGGCCTCCGCGGCCGCCGGCGAGGTCGATCTGCCTGTGCAGCACACCGTCCTCGGCAACCCCATGCGCTTCGACCGCGGCCGGATAGCCGTCCGCCTGGACGACGAATGGAAACGCGCACTGGCGGCCCGAGAACGGCGTACGGTGACGGCCATCACGCTGCCGATGCTCTTGCGCTACGGTTACGTCGGGCCGCTGCCGTTGGCCGGGAGCAAGCACCGTGCCTGAGCCAGTGAAGGTCCTGTTCATCGGCGGCTCGGGTCGCTCCGGCAGTACGTTGACCGACCGTATGCTCGGCAGCGTTCCCAGCGTCTGTTCGGTGGGCGAATTGTGGGCGCTCTGGAAGCGCGATATGCAGAGGGATGAGTTCTGCGGCTGCGGGCTGTTGTTCGCGGATTGCCCGTTCTGGAGGGATGTCGTCGCGGAAGCGTTCGGTACGGTCGATGCCGCCCGCGCATCCGGCTTCGCCCAGACCCAGCGAAACGTCCTCTACCACCACCGGGGCCTCGCCGTGCGCTGGCCGCAGCTCATGCGTCAACGGCGGCGCCCGGACTTCGGCCGCTTCGCCGAAGAACGCGCCCGCGTCATCCGCGCGATAGCGGCCGTTTCGGGCGCGGACCTCATCGTCGATTCGTCAAAAGTGCCGCGCTATGGGTCCGCCCTGGCGGCGGTCCCGGGCCTCGAAGTGCGAGCCTTGCACCTGGTACGTGACAGCCGGGCGATCGCCCACTCCTGGTCGATGGCGAAAGAAACCCGCCGGGTGGGCGGCGGGTCCGTCCTCATGCCCCGCTACCCGGCGGCCCTGTCGGCCTCGCGATTCGTCGCCCGCAGCCTCCAGATGGAGGGCGCCTGGCGGTTCACGGACCGCCTGCTGACGCTTAACTACGAGGCGTTCGTCGCCGCGCCGTCTGCCTGGACGAAACGGATCCTGCGCTTCGCGGGGCACCCGGCGCCGGCCGCGCCGCCGCGCGGCCTGAAGCCCCACACGTTTCGGCTGCTCCCCACACACACGATTCTCGGGAACCCGATGCGCTTCGACCGGGGCGAGGTGCTGGTGCGCCGCGATGACCGCTGGCGGACGGAGATGGACGCTCGCGACCGGCGGCTCGTCACGCGCCGGACGTGGCCACTGCTGCTCCGCTATGGTTACATCGGGCCATTCAAGGCGTCGTTCGCCAGAGACGAGGGATCGAACTGAAGCCGCGCCTCCTGATCTTCGCCGGATGCATCCTCTTCGCCGCCGCCGGCGTTGGCATCGGCTTCAGCCAGGTGTGCAGCGACAACCGCTCGCGCGACGAAGAGATCCGCGACTACAAGCGGACGATCACCGCGAGCGAGCGCCGAGCCGATAAAGCCCGCACGGCGATCGCGGTGCTCACACAGACGCCGGAACGGTGAAATTCACGATTTGCGGACTACGGTTCACGTCTGAGGGACTCACGATTGAGGTTGGGCGGAGGTGAGCGGGCTTCGCGTCGTTTACATCGGCGGGTACACGCGCTCTGGGAGCACGCTCCTGGACCGCCTGCTCGGTGCAACACCGGGCGCGGTCTCTGTGGGCGAACTCCGCCACCTCTGGTCGATGGGCTTCATCGAGGATCGCTTCTGCGGCTGCGGCGAACCGTTCTCCGTCTGCCTATTCTGGCGGCGAGTGGTTGGAGACGCCTTTCCCGCGATGATCGCCGCTGAAGCGCGCCGCCTGAACGCCCAGGAGGAGTGGCTGCTGAAGGCGCGCCACACTCGGGCGCTGCTCCGGCCGGATCAGCTCAGGGGCAGATTGCGGCGGGCGCGGGATGAGTTTGCCGAGACGCGGGGGCGGCTCTACGCGGCTGTGGCCAACGCCGCGGGTGCCTCCACCATCGTCGATTCGTCCAAGAACCCTTCGTATGGGCTGCTGCTTGCGACGATGCCGGGGCTCGACGTGCGCACCGTGCACCTGGTGCGGGATAGCCGCGCGACATCCTTTTCCTGGTTGCGCGTGAAGAGGGACCCACGTAGGCCGGGAGC
>JANXYE010000277.1 GCA_025350285.1 Chloroflexota bacterium | reverse complement strand
ACCGCCATCCACGCCCTGGCCAGCGAATCATCGATGGAGACATCACTCGCACCGTCGAACACCGGCGTCACGGCGCGGAAGCCAAGCACACTTGCAGCCCAGCCGAGGTGCGTTTCCAGCACCTGGCCGATGTTCATGCGGCTGGGGACGCCAATTGGGTTGAGGATGATATCGATCGGCTGGCCATCGTCGAGGTAGGGCATGTCTTCGCGCGGAAGGATGCGGCTGATGACGCCCTTGTTACCGTGGCGGCCAGCCATCTTATCGCCTTCGCTGAGCTTGCGCTTCTGGGCGATGCCGACGCGGACGAGCTTGTTCACGCCGGCGGGCAGGCTCTCGTGGTCGTCCCGGCTGAAGACCCGGACGTCGATTACCTTGCCCTTTTCGCCGTGCGGGACGCGCAGGCTCGTGTCCTTCACTTCGCGGGCTTTTTCACCAAAGATGGCCCGCAGGAGCTTCTCTTCGGCGGTCAGTTCGGTCTCGCCCTTGGGCGTGATTTTGCCGACGAGGATGTCGCCTTCACGCACTTCAGCGCCGATCCGAATGATGCCATCTTCGTCCAGGTCACTTAGGCTCTCTTCGCCGACATTCGGGATGTCGCGGGTGATCTCCTCGGGCCCGAGCTTCGTATCGCGGGCTTCCACTTCGTGTTTTTCGATGTGGATTGAGGTGAACTTATCTTCGCGGATCATGTTCTGGGAGATGATGATCGCGTCTTCGAAGTTGTAGCCCTCCCAGCTCATGAACGCGCAGAGCACGTTCTGGCCGAGCGCGAGGTCGCCCCCCTGGGTGCTCGAACTGTCGAGCAGCGGTTCCGAGGTGGAGACGCGTTGGCCGCGGAAGACGAGCGAGCGCTGGTTCAGGCAGGTGCCCTGGTTAGAGCGCATAAACTTGATCAGCGGATAGGTGACTTCGCCGCGGTCCGGGTCGTCGTAGCGGATGACGACCCGAGCGCCGCTGGCTTCGATAACCTCACCTGGGCCGGCGGCGACGACGACATGGCCGCTATCGACGGCCGTGCGCCGCTCCATGCCGGTGCCGACGAGCGGCACTTCCGGGCGGACCAGTGGCACCGCCTGGCGCTGCATGTTGGAGCCCATAAGGGCGCGGTTCGCGTCGTCGTGTTCGAGGAATGGGATGAGGGCCGTGGCGACAGAGACCATCTGTTTCGGTGAGACATCCTGGAAGTCGATGCCCTCGGGAGGCATCATCTTGAAGCTATCGTGGACGCGCACTTCCATGCGCTCTTCGAGGAAGTGGCCCGTGGCATCGAGCAGGGTGTTGGCCTGGCCGACAACGAACTTGTCCTCTTCATCGGCGGTGAGGTAGCGGATATCGGTGGACACGAACGGGCGGATGGGGACGCTGCCGCCGAACGACTTGAGCTTTTCGGCGAGCTTCGCATCAATCTTGTCGCCCGCCCTGGCCATGGCCTTGCCGGCCTTATCGAGTACGTCAATGCGCACGGTTTCGCCGATAAGGCGCGAGTCGCCGGGCGAGAGTTCCTTGATGACGGCGCGATAGGGCGTTTCGATAAAGCCGAAGTCGTTGAGGCGGCCATATGTCGCGAGCGAGCCGATGAGGCCGATGTTCGGGCCTTCCGGCGTCTCGATCGGACAGATGCGGCCGTAGTGGCTGTGGTGGACGTCACGCACGTCGAAGCCGGCACGGTCACGCGAGAGGCCGCCGGGCCCGAGGGCGCTGAGCCGGCGCTTGTGCGTCAGCTCGGCGAGGGGGTTCGTCTGGTCCATGAACTGGGAGAGCTGGCTGCCGCCGAAGAACTCCTTCATAGCGGCAACCACGGGCCGGATGTTGATGAGGGCGCTGGGGGTGGCCTCTTCCGGATCGGTGATCGTCATACGTTCGCGGACCACGCGTTCCATGCGAAGGAGGCCGACGCGGAACTGCTGCTGGATGAGTTCGCCGACGGCGCGCACGCGGCGGTTACCGAGGTGGTCAATATCATCGGCGTGCCCGCGCCCGTTGTTGAGCGTCATGAGCTCCTTGATGATGGAGATCAGGTCGTACGGGCGGAGCCAGCGCTGGGTGGTCGGGTTTTCAAGTTCGAGGCGCTTGTTCACCTTGTGGCGGCCAACCCGGCCGAGGTCGTAGCGGCGCGGGTTGAAGAAGAGGGTGTTGATGAGGGTGCGCGCGTTCTCCAGCGTCGGCGGATCGCCGGGGCGGATGCGGCGGTAGAACTCGAGCAGGGCCTCGTGCTTGTTCTTGCTCGGCTCTTTGGAGATGGTCGTTAGCGTGTAGTTGA
Organism: Chloroflexota bacterium; assembly: GCA_025350285.1. Lineage (GTDB taxonomy): Bacteria > Chloroflexota > Dehalococcoidia > Tepidiformales > Tepidiformaceae > JANXYE01. The sequence goes on along the minus strand of JANXYE010000277.1, from coordinate 3,255 downwards.
TCTGCTCGTTGGTATCGACGGTTGCGAAGATGGCGATGACGCGTTCGTCCGTCCCGAGTTCCATTTCGAGTTCGCGGGCGGCGGAATCGCGTGCCTTCTCGTCTTCGGGAGCCCTGGAGAGCTCGGCTCGGTCGAAGGCGGCGAAGTACTTGGCGAAGCGAGGGTTGTCGCGATCGCCCGGGAGGAGGCCGGGGATATCGATCGCGCGCACCATGTTCGAGACGGGGATCTTGCGCTTGCGATCGACTTTTACGGATACGACGTTGCGGTTGCTGGTTTCGAATTCGAGCCAGGCGCCGCGGTTCGGGATGAGCTTTCCGTAGGCGAGGCGGCGGCCACTGCCGGGGTCTATTTCGAGGGTGTAGTAAACGCCCGGGGAACGGACGAGCTGGCTCACGACGACGCGCTCGGCGCCGTTAATGATGAACGTGCCGCGGTCCGTCATGAGCGGGAAATCGCCGAAGAAGAGGCGCTGCTCCTTGATTTCGCCGGATTCCTTGATGTGGAGTTCGACATCTACAAACAGCGGGGCGGCGAACGTCATATCGCGTTCGCGGCATTCTGCCTGGTTGGCCTTAGGGTCGCGGAACTCGTATTCGCCGAAAACGAGATCCATCTTCGAACCGGTAAAGTCCTGGATGGGGGATATCTCGTCGAGGAGTTCGCGGAGGCCTTCGTTCTTAAACCAGTTGAACGAATCGACCTGGATCTTGATGAGGCTCGGGATGTCGAGCACATTAGGAATGTGGCCGTAGGTCTGGACTTCGAGGGGGGCAAACATACCCCCCCGCACCACGTCACGCGTAGCGGTCATGCGGTAGCAACTCCTTCAGGGCCTGGGGTCCGAGGGACAAGTAGAGGCGATGGATGTCTGAATTCCGGGCGGGGAAACGATGGGCATAGTGGGCCAACGATTATTGTGCAACGTCCAGCCGGAGAAGTCAATGGGCGGCTTAAGGTCAAGTAAGGGGCGCGAGGTGGCTGGAGGCAGACGGGAGAGAGCGCCCGCCAGCCAATCCTAGCCGCGACTGGAAGGAGCGGTCTTTGCAAACCCGTCGGCTGGAGGCAAGACGGCGGAGTGCCCGACACTCAATCCTAGCCGCGACTGGAAGGAGCGGTCTTTGCGAAGCACGCATCACCGACCGAGGCGGACGGCTCGGTCGGTCGACGCTCGGGCGCCAGTTCGGCATCGGGCATTTCGGGCCACTCCCATTCGTTCTCGTCGAAATCGTTCGGGAAATACGGCCAGAGAAGCTCGTCCTCTCCCGACGCCGCCATCTCCGCGAACGCCTCTTCCCACCCAACCCGCGCCGCAGACTGAGTGGACGCTGGACGATGAAGCCCGGGCACCTGAAATTGCTTGCGCGAGACCATGGCGTCGATTGTGCCACGATGTCGCCGGATGGGCAGCGCTGGGTCAGGAGGACGTCCATGGAACCGACGACCATCACCACCGAACGGCTGGTCCTCCGGTCGTGGGAAGTTGCGGACCTTGAGCCCGTCCTCGCGCGTTCCTTGGACCCAGAGTTCGGCACGAAGTCGCTCGTGTCGTACGCCTTGTCCGCCCCGAGCGTGAACGTAGACGGAGACTGCCGCCACCGCTATAGTTCGGGCGCTGCCCGGCTCTTCGGGTCGGTGGGAGGCTGACATGGTCGAACTGGCTCGGTGTGCACGCTCAACCCGCCGCACCGCCCCGTGCGCGTTACTGCTCGTCGCTGCGGCGCTCATTGCGTCCGTCGTGCTTTCCGCAAATCCGGCACTCGCGTCGGCTCCCAGCCGCACATCGGATCCCGTCGGGACGTTCACCGGGACAGATGCGTCGTGCGGCTTTGTCGTTTCCTACACATTCGTCGGGGCAACGACGAGGACGACCTTCACCAGTGGGCGCCAGATCGTCATCGCCGCGTCCAACGCGGAGGTCAGTTTCGTCGGGCCTACCGGGCGCACCACCGCTTTTCGGGCAAGTGGTCCGGGCTTCATCGCTTCCGACGGCGGGAGTTTCACGATTACCGGGTGGACGGTGCTCTTCGGGCTCAACAGTGGACGGGGCATTCAGGTCGGCACCGGACGCACCGTCGTGGATAGCACCACCTTCACGCTGGTCACCCAGACAGGGAACTTCGTGAACGTCTGTTCCCGACTCGCCTAGCAGGTGGCGCTCCGCGCTGCGGCGCGCGTGAACGGCCTCGGACCACGACGCTTGCCCGCTCCTGGATCCTGGAGCGGCTCACGACTGTGCAGAACGGCTCCAAAGCTTCGTGACCCAGGGCAATTGGGCTATCGCGGCCTACGGGTTGGATCGCGTCCATGCCGGCTGCGATTCCGAGAACATCGGCTCCTACCGCGTGATGGAGAAGCTCGGGATGCGCCGCGAGGCCCTCCTGCGCCAGCTCCGCCTGCTCCGCGGCGCACGCCGGGACGAACTCGTTTACGGCATCCTCGCGAGCGAACTCAGCCAAACCGGTCCGGCGTGATCAGGTGACCGTACGATCGGCGGGGCCGCAACGAGCGCACATTGTGCCGCTCAGCGAAAGGAACCTGAACACCGTGTCACCTGAACTCAAACCGCAACGCCGGGCAATCCCTGCTTTCGCGAGGCGCGAAGAGGAAGCTGCCTTCTGGGATAGCCACAGTATCGCCGACTATTGGGAGAGCGCAGATCCGGCCGAGGTCAGCTTCGGGCACAGCCTCTCCCGCGGACTGACCATCCGCCGCGATCCGGAGACGCTCGTCGCCCTTCGGGCGGCGGCGCGCCTGAAGGGTATGGGGCCGACAACGCTCGCGCGGTCGTGGATTCTTGAGCGGCTTGCCCAGCCTTCCCCAGTTCGATCCGGCGACTCCTGACCCGGCGCAACGAAACGGCGCAAGGCCGAATTCCTCCGGGCTTGCGCCGTCGCTTGGTGTTGGGCTGAATTCCCTACGCGACCGCCACCGCGACCGGCTCGGGCTTCTTGACCGTCTCGATCTTGAGGCCGTTGCCGCCGTCTTCGGCGGGCATCCGGTCGATGCGAACCGTGTCGCCGGGGCCGAAGGCGCCGCCGAGGAGCATTTCGCTCAGGCGGTCTTCGATATTGTCCTGGATGACGCGGCGCAGCGGGCGAGCGCCGAAGATGGGGTCGTAGCCCTTTTCACCGAGCCAATCCTTAGCTTCCATCGTCACTTCCATGGTGATGCTCTTAAGCAGGAGTTGCTTATCGACATCTTTGAGGAGGAGATCGACGATGAGGCGGACGTCGGGCTGGGTGAGGGCGCGGA
>JANXYE010000238.1 GCA_025350285.1 Chloroflexota bacterium | reverse complement strand
CCGCCGAGGTACCCGTGCGCGCCCGCTCCGATAGCGAGGTACTCCGCGTCCGTCCAGTACGCGGAGTTGTGACGGGACTCATGGCCCGGCCTTGCCCAGTTTGAGATCTCGTAGTGCTCGTATCCGGCGGTTTCGAGCGTTTGCGCCGCCAATTCGTACATCTCCGCGACCGCGTCCGGGTCCAGCGGGACTACCGTGCCCGCGGCGACGTCGCGGGCGAGCGGCGTCCCCTCTTCCACGGTCAGGCCGTAGCAGGAGATGTGATCGGGGACCAATTCGATAGCCCGCCTGAGCGACGCGAGCCACGTTGCTTCAGCTTGTCGAGGCAGCCCGTAGATGAGGTCGAGCCCGACGCTGGCGATGCCCGCTTCGCGCGCCAGCGCGACTGACGCCGCCGTTGCCTGGGGAGAATGGATTCGGTCGAGGAAGCTCAGTTCGTCCGCGTCGAAGCTCTGCGCGCCGAACGAAACGCGGTTCACACCGGCCGCTCGCAGCTCCTGGAGATAGGCCAGCGTCGTGGTCCCCGGGTTCGCCTCCAGCGAGACCTCCGCCCCTGATTTGACCTGCGCCAGATGTCCCACGGCTGCTACAATCTCGCCGATCCACTTGGCGGCGAACTCGCCGGGCGTCCCGCCGCCAAAGCTGATGCTCGTCACGAGCCGCCCGCGGAGCACGTCGCGCCAGCTCTCCATTTCGCGGAGCAAGGCCGTGTAATAGGCGCCTTTCAGCCTGTCCATACCGGCGTACGCGTTGAAGTCGCAGTACCCGCACTTCACCGTGCAGAACGGGATATGGATATAGACGGCGAGCACGTTCATGCCCGTAACCGCGCGACGATGTCCCGCACCCGGTTCGTGGTGATGCCGTCCACGCCCCAGCGCGAGAGTTCCTCCGCCCGGCCGGGGTCGTCCACGGTCCAGGCCACCACCTCCAGGCCGCGCTCGTGCAACCGCTCGACGACGGCTCTGGTGAGCAGCGAGTGCCGGCACGAAACCCCACGTGGCCGCCGATCCCGCGCACTAAGCGAAAGAAAGAGGTCCAGCTGGGGGAGAACATCGACCGAGTAGTAGAGATCAATGCCGGGCGCGTCGGAGGAAAGGCCGCGGAGCGTCGCCCAGCGCTGGGCCGAGGCGGCAATCCTCAGCCCTGAGTTCGCCGTCACAGCGTCCGCTACCCGTTGACCCACGCCCGCGCCGACGTTCTTGAGGTCGAGGAAGAGGCCAACGGCCCCGTCCATTTCCGACATCAGCCGTATCAGGTCCATCGGGCGGCGGGGTGCGAAGCGCAGGTACCACTTCTCGAACAGCACGGGGAGTCGCCATGGAAATCGCCGTTCGTGCCGTGCTTCGAACCGCCCACGGTGTAGCCAGAGATCCACCTCGAGGTAGTCGGCGCCGGCTTCGACAGCGGCCTTCGCCAGTTCAGGGCGGTTACCCTGCTGATGGGCGATGATCGCTGGCCCGGGATTCGCGCCAAGGCGGATGCCCGGCCGTCGTTCCACCTCAGACGACCGCGGCGCTCGGCTCGACGGCGGCCGGGTGGCGGGGCGAAACCTGCACGTCGCCGCGGGCGATGGCCGCCAACAGGGCCTCGTTCGCGACCGTGTAGCCATCATCGAGCGGCACGATCGCGCCGAGGGTTACGAACCGGCTGAGGAGCGCCGTGACCGTTTCGCGGCTCGTCCCGATGGTCTGGGCGAGTTCCTGGTGGGTGAGGCCGAGCTGGATGCGGCCATCGTCGTTGCGGGTCTCCAACGTGTCCGCCAGGCGCGCCGACACCGGTTTCGAAACAAGGTTCATGAAGGTGCGTTGCATGCCGACGAGTCGCTTGGCCATCAGTTCGGCCATCGCGAAGCCAAGCCGCGGAGATTGCTGCAGGAGGTGCGAGAAGTCCTCCCAGGAGATGCTGACCGCGACCGTTTCGTCGATCGCCTGGGCGCAGGCGATGCGCTCGTCGTGTTCGACAATCGCCATGTCCCCAACCACGCCGCCCTTGCCAACGACATCGAGGATGATCTCTTTGCCGTTTTCGGCGACCTGGTAGATTTTCACCCGCCCCTTGAGCAGCAGGTAGACGCGCTCCGGGGGATCGCCGGCGGTGAACAGCGTCTGCTTTGGCCGGAAGCGGCGCTCGGAGAGCAGGGGGATGAGCCGCTCCATCTCTTCGTCGCTGAGTACGTTCATGATCTTGCTCAGCTGGCGCAGGTACCAGGCGATAGAGCGCTGGATCGCCCGGTGGCCGCGAGCTGGCGCCGTCCGCGGGAATGCCGCCTCCGCCGTCATACCGTCCCCTCACTGCCCCCGAAGCGGAGGCGCAGTTCATCAAGTAGCCGGATGGCGCCGCTGCTTACCGTTTCGGGTGCTGAAGCCGTTACGTACCGCTGCAAATCGGTGAGCGCGAGTTCCCCGTTCCCCATACGGTAATGCAGCATTCCCCGCTCGCCAACAAGCGCCGCGTTCCACGGCTCCAGGCGTAACGAAAGCTCAACAACGGCCTGCCAGCGCTCGGCGTCCCGGCGTTCGCGGAAGACCATGTGCAGGTTCCGCAACATGCGTTGGACCATCTGCCGCCGCGTGATGGCGGTCAGGAACGAATCCGGCGAAGCCCCCCCAAGATGCTGGCCGCGCAGACGTGTGAGGAGCTCCTGGCGGTCGAGGCGCACTCCCTGGTGAAACGGATCGACGAAGACCTGCTCGTTCGGTTCGCCGCATCGGACGATGAAGTGACCGGGGTAGCCAACGCCGTCGCAGCGCAGGCCGACGCGCTGGGCAATCTCCATGTACAGCAGCGAAAGACTGATCGGGATCCCGCTGCGGCGCTCCAGCACGCAGTCGAGGTAGCTATTTTGTGGATCGTTGTAGTCGCTGGTCGCCCCGTGGAAGCCACGCACCGTGAACAGTTCGTGGTCAATCGCCTGAGTCAGCGAAAGCGAGTCTCCCCGGCCGGCCGGGGGCGTCTCCACGGCCTCGGCGATGAGGTCCAACTGGCGCGCGACCTCGTTCGCATCGATCGCCACGCCCCGTAGGCGTGCGATGACCATCGCCGCGCCGAAGAGATCGACCTCGCTATCGCGTCCAGAGGTAGCGGCGACGAAGTCTTCGTAGAGGGAGGAGTCCACGGCTTGGAGTATACGGCACGGCGGGCTGAGCGGCCGGTTCAGAGGAGCGCTATGCCCTGGCTGTAGTCGTCGTCGATGATCTCCCGGCCGACCGCTGGCCCCCAGTCGGTCTCTTCCTCCCGCGCGCCGGGCGGGTAGCCCTCCAGGAGTTCAGCGAGAGAGTAAACGGGAACACCTCCAGCGAGGCGATGATCCGACCGCCCTCGCCGGCGAGTTCAATCGACGACCCCGCTGTCACTCCCAGCTCCGCCAGCGTCAGATTTTCGGCGCGATGAGTGGGCGCCGACGTGGCGCCGGCCGCCTGCCTGTGGGCTCCCCCCAAGACCGCTTCCGTATCCGTCGCGGCTCGGATTGGCGACGTGGGTCCGAGTCGGCGGGGGCAATCCGAGCCGCGAGTGACGAACGAGCGGTCCGGTCACGCCCGTGCCACGTCGAACTTACGCGAAAATCTGACGGCCACCCGCCGACTACGACGGCCCGCCGAGCCAACTGAAGTACCTGTCCAGGCTCGGGAGGCTGTCTCCCACCTGGGCCAGGAAGACGACGCCCACGACCAGGCTGAACACCGCCGCG
>JANXYE010000184.1 GCA_025350285.1 Chloroflexota bacterium | reverse complement strand
GGTAGTGGAGGCGGCGGCGGGTGGCCCGGCGTACACTCGTCCGATGCGTACGTTCATCTTCGCCCGCGGGTTTCATCGGCAACCAACGCGCCGCGAGTGGTTGGTGGCCTTCGCCCTGCGCTGGCTTATCACCGCCGCGGCCGTATGGGTCGCGGCCCAACTGATCGACGGCATCCGGCTTGACGGCTGGGGCAGCACGCTCGCGGTCGCCCTGATCCTCGGGCTGCTGAACGCCTTCCTGAAGCCGCTCCTGTTCTGGGGATCGATCCTGCTCAGCATCCTCACGTTCGGGATTTTCGCCATTCTGATAAACACCGCGCTGCTGGCGCTGACGGCCTGGATCGCGGGCAAGTTCGACGATGTTCACTTCGCGATTGACGGTTTTTGGGATGCGTTCTGGGGCGCCGTCATCATCAGTCTCGTCAGCTTCGCCCTGTCGCGGTTTGTGGACATCGATCGTCTCGCGAAGCGCGTGAGCTAATCCGTCAGCAGTTCAGCAAGCGGCCTGCTCACGGTGCCGCGTTCGCCGGTCGTGGCTCCTTGTCGCCGGGTGTGTACACCGGCTTCGCGTTCGTGGATACGGGGGGCTGTTCCAGGGGACAACCGCCCTGGCGGCGCTGGCGGCGAGCGTGGTGTCCGCATCCTTTGGCAGTATGGTTCACACGAAACGCCGTTCGTGCGGGCCGCGAGCCGCAGCCCCGCCGGAGCATTCGTGCTCGCGGGCCTAACCGTGTCCGGATCCCTCCGGCCGCGTGCTCGGTGGAGACCGGACTGCTCGTTATCACTCCGGCCAGGAGCACGGTCGCCGACGCCCGAAGCGACGGCCCCGCTAAGCTGTCCGCGCATGCACACGCCAAGGCTCACCGGCATCACGCGGCCAGTTTGGATCCTGGGCGTCGTGTCGTTCCTCGCGGACCTCTCGGGCGAGATGGTTTATCCGATTATCCCGCTATTTCTCACCGGCACGCTCGGCGCGCCCGTCGTGGCCGTCGGCATCATCGAAGGCGTGGCCGAAGGCACGGCGAACATCACGAAGCTGATTACTGGTCGCCTCTCCGACCGCTGGCGGGCGAGAAAGCCCTTCATCGTCGCGGGGTATGGGCTCGGAGCGGTGGGGAAGCTCATCCTCGGCCTCTCCCCCGCCTGGGGGTTCGCGCTTGTCGGACGCTCGGCGGACCGCTTCGGCAAAGGCGTGCGCGGTGCGCCACGCGACGCACTCCTTAGCGACTACGCGGACGACCGCTACCGGGGCCGCGTTTTCGGGTTTCACCGGGCGATGGACAGTCTCGGGGCCGTGTTCGGGCCGCTCCTCGGACTGGCCGTATTGGCACTGGATGGAAGCCTGCGGCTGGCGATTCTGCTTGCGGTTGTGCCGGGCATCTTGAGCGTATTGGCCCTGCGCTGGCTGCCGGAGAAGGCCGCGGAACGAACCGGCCCGGCCGAAACAGCGGCGTACGGCGCCTTTCCGCGTTCGTTCTATCTCCTCCTTGGGGCGATCCTGATCTTCTCCGTGGGCAACTCCTCGGATGCGTTCCTGATCCTCCGTTCGAAGGACGTCGGCCTGAGCACGACACTCGTGGTATTGGCCTACGTGACCTATAACGTCGTCTACACGGCGCTCTCCTACCCGGCGGGTGTGCTCTCGGACCACGTGCCCCGGTCGTGGCTCCTTGTTGGCGGCTATCTGATTTTCGCCGCGGTGTACGCCGGCTTCGCATTCGTGGACACGGGCGCCTGGGTGTGGCCGCTTTTCGCGGTCTACGGGGCGTACATCGCGTTCACGGATGGCGTCTCGAAAGCGTTGGTTTCGGACCTTGTCCCCAGGGAGATGCGATCGACGGCGCAGGGGCTGTTCCAGGGGACAACCGGCCTCGCGGCGCTGGCGGCGAGCGTCGGTGCGGGCATCCTTTGGCAGTATGTTTCACACGAAACGCCGTTCCTCCTGGGCGCGAGTTGCGCGGCCGCCGGGGCATTGGTGCTCGCGGGCTTAACGGTGTCCGGGTCCCTCCGGCCGCCGGCTCGGTGAGGACTGGACCGCTCGCTCTCACGCGCCGCCAGGAGCGCGCTTCGGTCACGAGGGAAACTGGACAAGCGGCCAGCTTTCGTGCGGGATCCGCCCATATGTCATGGATTGCCGAACCTGAAGCGGCCGTCGATTCGTTCGAAGCCGTCCTCAGCCAGCGCCCGGAGCTGGCGAAGCTCTATCGCACCTACTACGGCGTGCCCGTCACGGTAGTCGCCACCCCGGGCAGCCCCGCCCGCCAGACGGTCGCGGCCTGAGCGCGGCCGCCGCGAGCTTGTCCCCAGCGGCCTTCGACGTGCGCGGCAACAAAGACGAGTACTCACCCGGCATGCCGTTGCGGCGGTTTCAGATGCGGAGGACCTCCCCTTTGAGGGAGAAGAAGATAAAGAGCACGTCCTTCCGCTCTTGTTCGCCGATGTTGTTCTTCTCCATCACGACCATCAGGTCGTCCACGGCGGCCAGGTACTCCTGTTCGCTCAGGTTCATTCCCGTATGTACCTCGCGCAGGTCCCGGCCGGTGTAGGGTTCTGATCCACCGCTCCCCATGCAAAAGAACTCGAAAGCGTGTTGTTTGGCAACCGCCTGATCGATGGCACGAAAGCGCGGAGCGATGATCGGGTTGACGATGTGAGCATCGACGAGGTCGCCGGCAATCCGCCGGAGGGATTCAGCCCCTCCAATTCGCTGATAGAGCGTCGCTGACGGTGTTTGGGTCTCCATGATGTCGTTCTCCCGGCCCACCCAAGTGTCCTGTGCAGGCCCTCGCATCATCCGGCCCCGGTCGAGGCGCTCTCAAGTACATGATGTGTACTACGAACACCTCCTCGACCGCGTATGCTCTCTGTGTGGTTGCCTACGGTCAGTTCTGCCCCATGGCTAAGGCCGCCGAGATCCTCTGCGAACGGTGGACGCTGGTGATCGTTCGAGAACTCACGGCGGGCAGCCGTCACTTCAACGACCTCCGGCGCGGGGTGCCGCTGATGTCGCCAACCCTGCTGTCGCGCAGGCTCAAGCAGCTTGAGGCGGCCGGGGTGGTGAGCCGCATGCGCGACCAAACCGGGATCTCGTATGAACTCACGCCAGCCGGCGTGGAATTGAAGCCGCTCGTCGAAATCATGGCCCACTGGGGCGCGCGCTACGTGCGGCGCCGGCTGAGCCGCGACGACCTCGACGCTGGCCTCTTGATGTGGGACATCCGGCGGCAAGTCGATCCGTCGCGATTTCCGGCCCAGCGAGTGGTCGTCCATTTCAGCTTTCCAGACGCGACCTCGGGGAAGCACCACTGGTGGCTCGTGTCTGAGGCGGGCGCAACAGACCTCTGTTTGGAAGACCCTGGACACGAGGAA
>JANXYE010000179.1 GCA_025350285.1 Chloroflexota bacterium | reverse complement strand
CGTTTCTGCTGTCGTTCGCCTTTCTGACATCCCACGCCGCCACGCTTCAGTTCGGTGAAGGGCAGGCCGCGCGCGAGGAGGTGCCGGGGCGGCCACCCACGGCGCGCTTTCAGGAGGGCGGCGGCTGGGCCATCATCCCGTTCGTGGGCAGTGATGCCGGGTACTCCGCGCCAGCTCCGGCGCCAGCGCCATCCGCCCCGCCGGTTTCATCGCCGCCGGCTCCGAACTCGCCAGCCGCCGCCGGCCGGTGGGCGCCCGTTGAGAACTGGCCCGGCGTGGCGGTCAACTCTGTTCTGCTTTACACCGGCGAGGTCCTCTTCTGGGATGCTTGGGAGAAGCCCACCCACGCCCGCATCTGGAATCCCGTGACTGGCTCCTTCCGCGACGTGACCGCCAGGGGTGGCTTTTTTTGCGCGGCCCAGGTGGTCCTCTCCGACGGCCGTGTCCTCGTGGTCGGCGGCCACGACCCCGAAGCGGGCCAGGCCGGCACGCCGGAGGTTTACATCTTCGACCCCGCCACCCGCGGATGGTCGCGCGCGGCCGATATGGAGTATCCCCGCTGGTATCCGAGCACCACGCTCCTCGGCGATGGCCGCGTCCTTGCGCTCAGCGGCAACACCACCTGGGCTGAGTGGGCCGACGCGCCAGAAGTCTACGACCCCATCACAAACAGCTGGACGAAGCTCGCGGTTGCTACGGCGGACCTGCACGAAGACGAATACCCGCTATCGTTTCTCCTGCCCGATGGCCGCGTGTTCACGCTCGTGTCATCGACTTCCCAATCCCGCATTCTGGACGTAGCGGCCGGCACATGGCATTCGGCTGGCCTCGGCGCGACGCCCGTTGCCAACGCCAGCGCCGCGATGTACCGGCCAGCGCAGCTCCTCATCAGCGGCGGTGGGGACCTCGAACACCGGGCCCCGGCCTCTCGCGGAGCCGCAACCATCGACCTGACCGGCGACCGCCAGTGGCACGCCACCGGAGCGATGAATGACCGCCGCTACATGCACAACCTGGTGGTCCTTGCGGATGGCAACGTCCTCGCCGTCGGCGGCTCCGCGACCGCCGATCAGGAGGCTCCGCCAGCGACCGCCACGCTGTCCACCGAATCCTGGGACCCGGCCACCGGGCAGTGGACGCTGCTCGCGCCAATGAACGACCCGCGCATGTACCATTCGACCGCCCTGTTGCTGCCCGACGGCCGAGTGCTCGCGGCGGGAGGGGGCCGCTATAACACCACCGCGGACTTCGCCAGCGCCCAGATCTATGCTCCGCCCTACCTCTTCCGCGGCGCTCGCCCGGCGATCACGGGCGGCGCGACCAGCGCCACCTACGGCCGTGACTTCGTTGTCGCGACCCCGGATGCGCCCCGCATCGGCGGCGTCGCCCTGGTGAACCTTGGCGCCGTGACCCACAGCCTCGACATGAGCCAGCGCTACGTCCCGCTCAGCTTCCAGGCCTTCGGCGATTCACTTGTGGTGGGGGGCCCCTCGAACGCGAACATCGCCCCGGCCGGCTACTACATGCTGTTCGTCATCGATTCCACGGGCGTCCCATCAGTCGCCCGCATCATCCATGTTGGCTCCGAAGGAGAGTAGCGAGCCGCGGTTTTGGCGATGCGCGCGATAGTTGCGGCCCCGCTCGCTGGCTCTGAATTAGCGGCTGACCGCCACCTTCCGCTGGCTGAGCCGGCCGCCTCGATCCGTTTCCTCGGCCGTCCGGGCGAACCGAACGGGCTTCTGATAGTCTGGACCCGATGTCCGCGCTCTCTATCGAACGCCTTCCCGACCTCCACGATCCGATCGTGGTCGTCGCTTTCTCCGGCTGGAACGACGCCGCCAACTCCGCCACCGATGCCGCGAAGTTCGTCGTAAAGCGTCTCGGGGCGCGCCGTTTCGCAAGCCTCGATCCGGAAGATTTCTACGATTTCCAGTCGTCCCGGCCGAACGTGGAGATGGCCGGCACCAACCGCGTGGTGGGCTGGCCGAAGAACGAGTTCTTCTACGCCCGCAACCCGGTCGGTCCGCACGACATCGTCATCGGCACCGGCGTCGAACCGGGGCTGGCCTGGGGGAGCTTCGTTGCCGCCCACCTCGAACTCTACAGTTCTCTGAACCCCGGCCTTGCCGTCTCCCTCGGCGCGCTGCTTGCGGATGTGCCGCACACCCGTCCGACACGCGTCAGCGGGACGGCCATCGACCCGGATGTGGCCGCCCGTCTCGACCTCACGACCTCCCGCTACGAAGGCCCGACGGGGATCGTTGGCGTCCTCCACGATGCGCTCCGGCGACAGGGCGTCGCGGCCGCAAGCCTCTGGGCGAACGTGCCTCACTACATAACGACTTCCCAAAACCCGATGGCCACAGCCGCCCTGCTCACCCGCCTGCAGGAACTCGCGGGCCTCACGTTCGACCTCCGTGAACTCACGCAGGCCGCCGAGCGGTTCACGAACGAAATCGATACGGCCCTCTTCGCCAGTCCCGAGATCGCCGAGTACGTTCGCCGGCTCGAATCGCAGTACGACGAAGGGCCCCAGGAACCGGAAGAACTGCCCGAGGGGGAGGACGTCGTCCTTGACGTTGAAGCCTTCCTCCGCCAGCAACGCGGGCAGTAGAAGGTACGGGCGGGATTGGCCCCCCGGGAAAGCTCGTGGCGTTCTCTTTGGGGCCGAAACGCCGGCGGAAAACTTTGTTCGCGGCTAAATCGAGAACTGGAGCCCCAGCGTCCCCCGGATCGCGTTGATCTCCCCAAGATGCATGAATCCGTGCGTCATCAGCACCTGGCGGATGACCCGCCAGCGCGGCATTTCGCCCAGCGGCTTGATCATCTGAATCGGCGTCAGCTCATCCTCGGGCGTCGCCTTGATGTACGCGAGTACGTCCGCCATGACCAGCGCCCCGTACTCCTTCAGGACGCCGGGCTCGGAGATCTTCACGGCCCGGGCGTCTTCCATCCCCATGCCCGTGCCCTGCGCCACCTTCGGCAGCTCCATCTTGGCCATGTAGTCGCGCGCCATCCAGATGGTGTCTTTTCTTTGGAGGACGAAGTTCGTGATGTTGTCGGCGGTCCGGTAGTAGTGCCAGGCGT
>JANXYE010000165.1 GCA_025350285.1 Chloroflexota bacterium | reverse complement strand
CCGCCTGGCGAGTCGTTGGTCCGCGTATCTCTCTGCACCTCTCCGGGGGTGCACCTAGACTATCTGATCATTAGTCTATGCAGTAGCTGGCGGGACCCCTTTTTCATCACCCTGCTAGTCCTACTGTCGGACGAGCCACTGGCGGACAGGATCCTCTATCTGCCACGCCTGGCGCGTTGATCTACCCGTACCACACGCACGGTCTGATCTCGTACGATTGCTATGTCCACGAAACCACGCAGGAGCCTCGCCCGATGCCCGCACCTGAGCCCGGTTCGGCCGCCCCCGACTTCGACCTGCAGGACCAGGCCGGCGATCACGTCCGCCTCGCCGGACTGAAGGGCAAGTGGGTCGTCCTCTACTTCTACCCGCGCGACGACACCCCCGGCTGCACCCGCGAAGCCTGTAACTTTCGCGATAACCACGCCGCGTTGCGGGCGCAGGGCGCGGTCGTGCTCGGCGTGAGCCCCGATACCGCCGTCACCCACCAGAAATTCGCCACAAAGTACGAACTCCCCTTCCAACTCCTGGTCGATGACAAAGAGCACTCCGTCGCCCGTGCCTATGGCGCCTGGGGCATGAAGAAGAACTATGGCAAAGAGTACGAAGGCATGATCCGCTCGACGGTCGTGATCGCGCCCGATGGCCGCGTGGCCCGGATCTGGCCGAAGGTCAAGCCCGACGCCCACGGTGAGGAGGTCCTGAAATGGCTGATGGAGCAGGCCAGGTAAGCATGCCGGCCCGCCTGCGAGGCGCGTTCCGCGGGCCAACCGCCGCCATTGCCGCCAACCACCCGCTCGCCGCGCAGGAAGGGTTGCGCATCCTCCACGCCGGCGGCTCGGCGGCCGATGCGGCAATTGCCGCCGCCGCGGTGATGGTCGTCGTCCAACCGCATAACAGTCACCTCGGCGGCGACCTCTTCGCCATGACCTACAAGGGCGGAACCGGCGAGGTCGATGCACTCAACAGTTCCGGGCCCGCCCCGGCCTCGGCCCGGCTCGCGGACTACCAGGCCCGCGGCACGATGCCCTGGGGCGGTCCGCTCTCCGTCACGACGCCCGGATGTGTCGATGGCTGGCGGAAGCTCCACGAGCGGTTCGGGAGGCTCCCCTGGCCGGACTTGTTCGGGGCCGCCATCCGCTACGCCGCCGCTGGCTTTCCGGCTTCGCGTTCTCTGGCCAGCGCCGTCCGCGGCAGCCAGAAGGTCCAGCCGCGGACGTACTTCGAGTCGATCTTTGGCCACGCCACCCAGGCCGGGGCCCGCGTCGTGCAAACCGACCTGGCCCGCACGCTCGAGGCCGTCGCCTCCGAGGGTGCGGCCGGGTTCTACGCAGGCTCGGTCGCCGAGGCCTGCCTGGGCACCCTCAACGAAGGCGGCGCGGCCTTCACCACCGCCGACTGGCACGGCCCCGGGCGCTGGGAAGTGCCCGTCCAGGCGGCCTTTGCCGGGTTCACCCTCCACACTCAGCCGCCGCCGTCGCAGGGCTTCGTGCTACCGCTCGCCGCCGTCGTCTATGAACGCCTGCTCGGAAAGCGGACAGGCCAGCCGGCCGCCATGCTCCAGCAGGAGGCGCTCAAAACAGCGTTCACGCTGCGCACCGCGCTCGCTGGCGACCCCGGCTCTGTCGACTTCGACGCCCAGGAACTGCTCGACTCGGCAACCTCGGGGACGCTCCCGAACCTCGCCCCCAGCGGCCGGCCGCCGCGCGATGGCGACACCACCTACCTGCTCGCCATCGACAGCGATGGCAACGCGGTCTCGCTCATTCAGTCCGTCTACGATGTTTGGGGAAGTGGCGTGTTCGTCCCCGGGACGGGCATCCTCCTGAACAACCGCATGTGCGGCTTCTCCCTGGAGGACCGCCACCCGAACGTCCTTGCACCGGGCAAGCGCCCGATGCACACGCTTCACACCTACCTCGTTACGAATCCCGGCGGCTCGCTCCACGCCGTCGGCGGCACACCGGGGGCGATGCAACAACCCCAGACGAACCTCCAGGTGCTTGACGCGATCCTCCGCCTCGGCATGGACCCGCAGGATGCGCTCGACCTGCCCCGCTGGGCGCTCGGCTCGTTGTCTGCGAACGACCACGACTACGGCCGGGTGCTCGTCGAAGCCCACAGCCCAGATGAGTTGACGCCCGCGTTCGAGGCGGCCGGACTGACCGTCGAAAACGTCGAGGCCTGGCGGTTCGGCCGGTCCTACGTCGCCGTCATCGAAGACGCGGGAATCGCGGCTGCCGCCGACATTCGTGGCGAGGGCCTCGCCCTCGTGGTCTAAGCGGCGGGCCCGCGCTCGAATGTGGTATCCTCGTTGCCATCGCGGCCCACGATGTGCGGCGCGCCACCCGGAGGACACCAATGGCCGAACGCAGCATGGGCAAAGACAAGGGCATGAAGAAGAAGCCCAAGGTGGCGAAGCCGAAGAGCACGACTCCGCCGCCGCCGCCGGTTGTCGGCAAGCGCAAGCCCACGCCCGAGTCCGAGGCGCCCGCCAACGGCTAACCGCAACGACGCCTGCCGGTCCTCACTGCTGGGTGATCGCTTAACCTCCAGCGAACAGAGTTTTGGGTGATCCCATGGCCGAAGACAGAGAAGGATTGCTGCGACACTACCGCTCGACGCGGGAAGCCCTGCTATCGGCCATCGCCAACCTCAGCGGCGGGTTGTTGATCGAGCCGTCGCTTGATGGCTGGTCGATCAAGGATCACCTCGCGCATCTCGCGACGTGGGACGAAATCCGGGCTACAGAGATCCTGCGGATCTCCGCGGGACACGAGTCCGCCTGGCGGACCACCGGTGAACAGGATGACACCGTCAACGCCGTCGCCTACGACATCCGCCGCCGACTGTCGCTTGCGCAGGTGCGCTGGGAGTTGGAAACATCGAGACAGCGCGTGTTGGACGCCATCACCTCCGCCTCGCCGCGTGCACTCGACCCGTCGCTGTACGGCGAGGCCGGCCTCCGGAGCGACCACGAGGCGCAACACACCGGCTGGATCCATCAACGGCGGACGGCCCGCGGAGGCTAACGCGGATGTCGCGTTCGCTGCTTCCGGGCGCGCTCCGTAGCATAGGGCGGACTCCCCTCCGAGGATCGTCCGCCCTATGGCCACCGACCGAACCAGCTGGGACGCACGCGAACACCGCGCGCACTCCGCGTCTCCCGGCGATTCACCCGAGCACGCCCTCCCCGGCGACGCCCCCCGCTGGCCCCGTGACCGCGCCGTGGATGTCCGCCACATCAAGCTCGATGTCGCCCTTGATGTGCCCGCTAAGCGCGTCAGCGGGACCGCGACCCACACGGTCCGCGCGCTCAACGACGGCCTCTCCCGCATCCCGTTCGACGCCATCGACATGCGGATCTCCGCCGTCACCGTCGATGGTAAGTCCGCGACATTCCACTACGACGGTTCGGTACTGGACGTCGTGCTCACTCCGGCCCGCGAACGTGGCGCCGAGCTGATCCTCGCCATCACCTACGAAGCGACCCCCCGGATTGGCCTCTACTTCATCGGCCCGGACGAAGCCTACCCGGACAAGCCGCTGCAAGTCTGGTCGCAGGGACAGGATGAGGACTCCCGCTTCTGGTTCCCCTGCTACGACTACGAAGGGACGAAGCAGACGCTCGAGATGCTCGCGACAGTCCCTTCGAACTGGTTCGCGCTTTCGAACGGGCGCCTGGTCGAGGACCGTGCGAACCCCGGTGGCACGCGCACCTTCCACTGGCTCCAGGAGCTCCCCCTCCCGACGTACCTCATCACCCTTGCCTGCGGCGAGTTCCAGCGCATCGACCAGAGCCGTGAAGGGCTGACGATCGACTACTTCGTCGAAGCCGAGGACGCGGAGGACGGCGCCCGCACCTTCGCCAACACGCCCGAAATGATAGCCCTCTTCGAACGGCTCACCGGGCAGCCCTACCCGTGGGCGAAATACAGCCAGATCGTTGTCCGCGACTTCGTCTTCGGCGGCATGGAGAACACCAGCGCAACGACCATGACCCGGAACATCATCGTCGATCCGAAGGCTGCCCGGGACTTCACGAGCGATGACCTGATCTCCCACGAACTCGCTCACATGTGGTACGGCGATCTACTCACCTGCCGCGACTGGTCACACGGATGGTTGAACGAAAGCTTCGCGACCTACCTCGAACTCCTCTGGGACGAGTCTAAACACGGCATCGACGACTACCGCCAGGGCGTGATCGTCAACACCGACGCCTATTTCGGCGAGCGTTACCGGCGGCCGATCGTCACGAAGGTCATGCGCGAGCCGATCGACATCTTCGACCGTCACCTCTACGAAAAGGGCTCCGCGGTCCTCCACACGCTGCGCGGGTTGCTTGGGGACGACCAGTTCTTCCGCTCGCTCCAGCGGTACACGCGCGACAACCAGCACAAGAGCGTCATCACTCAGGACCTGATCGACGCCATTGAGGCCGAAACCGGTCGCAACCTGGAGTGGTTCTTCGACCAATACGTCTTTCGCCCGGGCCACCCGAGCTTCAAGGTCAGCTGGTCCTGGGACGAGGCGTCCAGCACCGCCAGCGTCTGCGTGAAGCAGACCCAGAAGACCGACAACGGCGCCGCCATCTTCCGCATCCCGGTCACGATCGACTTTCAGGCCGGCCGTGCGCGCCCGCGGCCGTTCAAAGTCGAGGTGTCCGGCGCCGAGCACACCTTTGTGTTCCCGCTTGCGAAGAAGCCGGACCTCTGCCGCTTCGACCCCTACAACCGGGTCCTCAAGGAACTCGACTTCGAGAAGTCGATCGGCGAGCTGCGGCTCCAGCTGCGCATCGACGACGACATCGCCGGACGCCAGCAGGCGGCCGCTAGCCTCGGCGAGAAGGGTGGGGCAGCGGCCGTGGAAGCCCTGACCGCCGCCGTCAAAGGTGATCGCTGGTGGGGCGTGAGCGCGGCGGCGGCGAAAGCGCTCGGCGCCGTCCGCACCGAGGCCGCGCGGGACGCCCTCATCTCCTGCCTCAACGCCCGCCAGCACAAGGTGCGCCGGGCCGTGGTGGCCGCCCTCGGCGAGTTCCGCGGCGACGAATCCGTCTTCCGCGCCCTCGACCCGTTGGCGAAACGGGATCAGTCCTGGTTCGTCGAGTCCGAAGCCCATCGCTCCATCGGCAAACTCCGCGTCGCCGGCTCCTTTGACAGGCTGGTCGCCGGGATGGAGCGCCCATCGTTCCGCCAGCTGATCCGCCAGGGTTGCATCGACGGCTTCGTGGAACTGCGCGACGAACGCGGCTTCGAGCATCTCCTCACGGCCGCGAAGTATGGCGCCCCGCACCAGTCGCGACAGGCTGCTACCTCCGCCGTTGGCCGCCTCGGTGCTTGCTTCCCCGAACGCAAACGCCCCCTCGGCGAGGACCTCGGCACACTCCTGCGGGACCCCGACTTCCGCATCCGGAGCGCCGCCGCTGGCGCCCTGCGAGCGATCATGGATGAGCGCCAGGTGGACGCGCTGGACGCCATGGCAGCCCGCGAACTCGACGGACGGGGCGTACGTGCGGCCCGCGAAGCCGCCCTCAACATCCGCAAGGGGACCGATACGACCGCCGAAGTGAAGGCCCTGCGGGACGACCTGGAGAAGCTTCGAGACGAGAACCGGGCGCTGCGGGATCGGGTCACGAAGGTCGAGGGCGGCAAGCCCGGCGGTTGACCGTGCACCGGGCCTGGCCCTCACGGCCAAGTCCTCGCCAGGGAGGACGCCACGCCCGCGCGGAATTTCGTGAGGTGAACGTGTGGTGACCACTTGTGGACGAGGGAGGAGGGATGTGGTGCGCGAGACGTGAGGTGTGGACGCGCGCACCGCCGTGTCCGCGCCGCCGCTGTTCGGATGCGGTGTGCGGGTTGTCGCTGGCGGCCAGCAGGATGTGGTTGGCATGGGGCTGTCCAGTGGTCTGGATGCGGGGATCGTGCCGAGGTGCAGTGGAAGGAGTGTGGAGGTGGGCCTGTGGTAGCTGGGAGTGGCGGATGGCCCGAGTAGGCGAGAAACGGTAGGCGCGAGACGTGAGGTGGGCGGAGGGGCAGAGGTGGGCGTG